>CALRUG020000001.1:0-88296 GCA_943371295.1 Synechococcus sp. UW140
ACCCATCGGGTAGACCTAAAAGCAAATTGGTACATACCAATCAAAATTCACACCCAAAAAGTTCACTTCAATTTCTCAATAGAAATATTAAACCTAGCCAATTTATTGAATTCAAAATGGGGTGAGCAACTAGAGGTACCAGGAGGCAGAGTAAAGCTCATTTCCTTTCAAGGCTTTCAAAATAATCAATCATTAACTCCTATTTATTCTTTCGATCCAAGCTATTTAGAAAAGCCAATTTTTGCCATGAATACTGGTTTAAACCCTACAAAAAGCAGTAACTGGATGTTCCAACTTGGATGTAGGTTAAGTTTTTATTAACAAACGGCTGTTTTTAACAGCTATCATTCCAATTGAATTAAGGCACACAATATTATGATTATCAATGTTTTAATTGCAACTAATTGCGTTAAATATCGATCCAAATGTTCATAAACCACCTGAAAAATCAGCTTTAATTTAACAAGATTTTGGGTACATAAGGCTTTAGTCGGATATTTGCCGCACAAAACCAAGATTATGAGAATTTTTAAACGAATTTCAATGATTATGGTTGCTGCACTGGCAACTTTGATCACAACTGCCCAGGTTACTACGAGTAGTATCTCGGGGGTTGTAAAAACTGCTGATGGGCAACCCATTGAAGGCGCCGCCCTTGTTGCTGTTCACACTCCTTCTGGTACGCAGTACTCTACACTAGCTAAAAAAGGTGGTGTATTTACTTTACCTGGATTAAGAACAGGTGGACCTTACACTTTAAAAATCACTTTCACTGGATTGAAGGTAGAAACAGTAAATGATATCTATCTTTTATTGGGAGAGCCTTATGTAATTAACCCTACTTTGATTGATGAGTCAAAGGTATTGAGTGAAGTAGTGGTAAATGCGATGAAGAAAAAAACAAGCGGTGATAAATCTGGTGGTGCTTCTACCGTGATTAATCAACGTATGTTAAGTACTTTGCCAACAATCAGTCGTAGCATTACAGACTTCACCCGTGTTACTCCACAAGCAAACGGAACAAGCTTTGCTGGTAGAGACGGAAGATTCAACAATACCCAAGTAGATGGTGCTAACTTAAACAACAACTTTGGTTTAAGTTCTGATCCATTACCAGGCGGTGGTGCAAGTCCTATTTCAATTGATGCAATTGAAGAAGTTTCTGTTAATATTGCTCCATTTGACGTAAGACAATCAGGTTTTACAGGTGCTGGTATTAACGCAGTAACTAAAAGCGGTACCAACACTTTAAAAGGAACATTTTATGGTTTGTATAGAAACCAAAATTACAATGGTACGAATGTGGGTGATGTGAAATTACCTGCACTAGTAAAATCTAGTAATACCATTTATGGCGCTACTCTAGGTGGAGCTATTATTAAAAACAAGTTATTCTTCTTTGCTTCATACGAGAGTGAAGAAAGAAGTCAGCCAGGTATTACATTCAGTCCTAGAGGTGGTTCTGGTGCTGGCAACGTGAGCAATACCAATGTAGATTCTTTGACTAAGTTTGCGAATGCATTAAGAACTAAATATGGTTACGATCCAGGTTCTTTTGACAACTTCCCTAACTTCTCTACAAAGAATACTAAAATTTTGGCTAAGATTGATTGGAACATCAATAACAACCACAAGTTAACATTGAAGTATAGTGATTTAGTGAACTACAACGATCAACAATTAAACGGAAGCAGTGTTCCAAATAACCCTTCATTTACTCCTGTTGGAGCGAGTGGGTCTATTAGCCGTTTACCTAATAACCGTTTCAGCTTAAACTCAATGTCATTTGCCAATTCTAACTATAAATTCAAAGACGTAGTAAGAACAGGATCAATTGAATTGAATTCAAATTTTGGTGGCAAATTCTCTAATCAGTTTATTGCTACTTTCTCAAAAATTCAAGCGACTCGTTCAATTGACGGAGCTTATTTCCCAACCGTTGATATCTTCAACAACAACGGTCAAAACTACATGTCAGCTGGTTCTGATCCATTCACTAGAAACAATGATGTGAAGAATGATGTATTTACCGTTACCAATAACTTTACCTATTACGCAGGTAAGCACACCATTACAGGTGGAGCTTCTTACGAGTACCAAAGCGTAGGTAATATGTTTATGCCGGGTTCTGCAAGTTATTATGCATTCAACTCTTTGGATGATTTTATCAATAACAGAGCCCCAGCAGTATTTTCTTATACTTTCTCTTTAGATCCTGCAAAGCCATCTGTTTATGCAGCAGAATTAAAAGTGGGTCAATTAGGTGTGTATGCGCAAGACGAATTTAACGTAAATGAAAATTTCAAATTAACTTACGGATTACGTATTGATAAAGTACTTTATCCTGAAGCTCCATTAGAAAACCCTAATGTGTCTGCATTAACATTCCCAGACAGAAACGGCGTTCCAACCAAATACAAAACAAGTGAATGGCCTTCTCAAAGCACTTTGTATTTTTCACCAAGAGTTGGATTCCGTTACAAAATTGACGATGAGAATATTGTTATCAGAGGTGGTACTGGTTTATTTACAGGAAGAATTCCTTTCGTATACTTAACCAATATGCCTGGTAATAGCCAAATGTACCAAGCAAGTCAGGCGGTAACAAGCCCTGCACTATTAGGCAATTTCCTATTCAATCCAAATCCTGATGCATACCGTAATAGCTTCAGCCCTGTTCCAGGTGTTTTACCAAACAATGCGAACATTGTATTGATGGATAAGGATTTTAAATTCCCTCAAGTTTGGAGAACCAATCTTGCATTTGATAAAAAATTAGGAAACGGTTGGGGACTTACTGTTGAAGCTTTGATTACCAAAGACATCAACGCGGTGGTCATGAGAAATGCGAACCAACGTGCAACTAATGCGGTGTTAAATAATGGTGGTGATAATAGAGCAAGATTTGCTGCTACTGCTGATAGAAGATTGTACAGCAATATCGGATCTGCAATTGTATTAGAAAATGCTTCTCAAGGTAATAGCGGATCATTCACTGTTCAGTTAACAAAAACTACACAAAGCGGTTTCTCTGGAATGATTGCTTACACAAAGAGTTATGCCAACGAGTTAACTGCAAATCCAGGTAGCCAGGCAACTTCTACTTGGCAGAGCAATCCTACAACTGGAACTCAGAATGACCTACAGTTATTCAACTCAGCTTATGTGAATCCAGATAGAATTATCACTTCATTGTCTTATAAGTTGAATTATGGTAAGAATTTTGCAACCACTTTCAGCCTATTTGGTGAAATCGCTAGAGGAAACAACTACAGCTATACTTATAACGGAGACGTTAACAATGATGGCAATAATGCATCTGATTTAATGCATATCACTTATAATCCAATTTTCGTTGCACAAACTGCAGGTGGTGGAAACCCAGCAAGAACAGCTGCTGAGCAAGAAGCTGCTTGGCAACAATTTGTTCAGAATACTCCTTACTTAAGAAAAAATGTTGGGAATAATGCTGGTCGTAACGAAGCTTATCTTCCATGGGTTAGTCGTTTTGACTTAAGAGTGGTTCAAGATATTTTCACTAATATCGGTTCTCGCAAACATACACTTCAAGTGACTGCTGACATTTTCAACTTTGGTAATATGTTGTTCAAGTCTTCTGGTGTTAGACAAATTGTTACAACTAGTCAGCCCCTAATCTTCAGAGGTTATGATGCGTCTGGTCGTCCTACATTTAACTTACAGCAACAAAATGGTCAATTGGTAACTAAGCCTTGGCAAGACAACCTAAGCTTGGCTAGCACTTGGTCAATGCAATTAGGTGTTCGTTATATCTTTTAATTAGAATAATCCTGAATAGAAAAAGTCCCGAGTTTAACTCGGGACTTTTTTATTTTAATACACTTATAATTTATTTAGGACGGGGCATAATCATTCAAAAAGCAAAGTTGCTTTATTTACCCCACCCCCACTTAAGAAACTGAGGCATCGTTTTTCCCCAAGTTTCAATATCATGTTTTCCATCTTCCACTTGCACATACTGAATATGATTTTCGGTATAGCCCTTTGCCTTTAAAGCAACAATCAAATCCAACGCATCATCAATTGAATCAATAATTCCATTTTTATTTCGATCTGCAGTTTCATCTAACTCTCCACATTCAATAAAAAATTGTAGCCAAGGATGAAACTTTCCTTTTCTAATTTGCAAATGCATTAATCTATCTTGTTCATCATCGTAACCATCTTCATACCCTTTTCTTCTCCACCAAAGAGATGGGCTAAACAATCCAACTTTTCTAAATTCACTGGCATTATTCCAAGCAATGTCCATTGCGCTTAATGCCCCAAGAGAAAAACCAGCGAATGACTTATCCTTAAAAGATGGGGCATTGTATTTTTTTCTGATAAAAGGTAATAGCTCGTCAAAAATAAATTTGCAATATAAACCTGCTTTTGCTCCTCTTCCATTAAAATCGGCAGAATAGGCAGTTCCATATTCCATTTTCCGTTCAGGACCACAATGAATGCCAACACATACAAGTGGATCAATATTTCCATCTCTTAATAAAGCAGTCAAGATTTCATCGAAAGACATTTTGACTAAATCTTGACCGTCGTTAATCAGTAAAAGACTTACTTGATCTAGATAATGAATTTTAGAGGGCAAGTAGATATCGATGGTAACATCTCGTTCTAAGTATTCAGAATGAACCACACTGGTCTCCATTTGAATAACAGGGGGTTGAAGAATAACATGATTGGCCATAAATCAAAAATAGGGTAATGGATGAAAAATAGGGCAACACATTAAAAATAGATCACTATATTTTTTTATTTATCCATAGATAGCTTAAATTACAAATCAACCTTAAAAACTGCAATTATGAAAAAAATAGGTATTCTCTTTGGACAAGAAAGAAGTTTTCCCAATGCATTTGTAGAAAGAATCAATAGCAAACAAGTGAAAGGTATTACAGCAGAGCCTGTAAAAATTGACAAGGTAATCCAAGGAGAAAGCAGTGGTTATGCAGTAATTATAGATAGGATAAGCCAGGATGTGCCTTTTTATAGAGCTTATTTAAAAAATGCTGCACTATGTGGAACTGCAGTCATCAATAATCCATTTTGGTGGAGTGCCGATGAAAAATTTTTTAATAACTGCTTGTCTACAAAAATTGAAGTTGCTGTTCCTAAAACGGTCATACTACCATCTAAAGAATTACCTACAGACACAGCAGAATTATCCTTTAGTAATTTATCGTACCCATTAGACTGGGAAGGAATTTTTAAATACGTAGGCTTCCCTGCATACATGAAGCCTTTTGCAGGAGGCGGTTGGAAAAATGTATACAAGCTAACCGATATGGACGATTTTTTTGAAAAGCATGCTGAGACCGGTCAATTGGTGATGTTATTGCAAGAAGAAATTGTTTTTGAAGAATATTATCGTTGTTATTGTATTGGAGGTAAATATGTGCGAATTATGTCTTACGAACCTAGAAATCCACATCATCTTAGGTATGCAGCAGATTTTAAACCTTCTGCAGAGAAACTCGAAATGATGACCGATATCGTTTTAAAAATCAACCAATACCTTGGCTATGATTTCAATACGGTTGAGTTAGCATTAAGAGATGGAGTTCCTTATGCCATTGATTTTTGTAACCCAGCACCTGATGCAGACATCAAAAGTGTAGGTCAAGAAAATTTTGATTGGGTGGTAGAAACAGCAGCAAATTATGCCATAGAAAAAGCCTTAGCACAAGAAGATGGAAAAGACAATTTAACCTGGGGAGAGTACATCAAAAGAAGCGCAAACGGCACCCCACTTTATTAATCAGTCTATATCTAGTTTAAAATATGTCTAATTTAAGTTTCAAGCATTTCACTTTAGGAGTTGAAGAGGAATACATGGTGATAGATCCTATTTCTAGAGAGCTCAAAAGTCATGAGCAAAAAATAGTACAAGTGGGGCAGCTTTCCATGAAAGACAAGGTAAAAGCCGAAATGCACCAAGCTGTTGTTGAAGTAGGAACAGATATCTGTAAAGATATTGATGAGGCGTTTAAAGATGTTGCTTCACTTAGAGGAAATATTGCCCAAATAGCTGGAGAATTGGGGCTTTGGGTTGGAGCATCAGGCACACACCCTTTTAGCCATTGGGAAAACCAATTAATAACAGACCATGTTCGGTACAATCAAATTGTAAATGAATTGCAAGAAGCAGCTCGAAGCAATTTGATCTTTGGATTACATGTACATGTTGGAATGGAAGACCGAAAAATGGCTATACATATTGCCAACACGGCCCGATATTTTTTACCACATGTGTACGCTTTAAGTACCAACTCTCCTTTTTGGGAATCAAGGGATACGGGTTATAAATCATTTCGTACCAAGGTTTTTGATAAGTTTCCAAGAACGGGCATTCCAGATCATTTTGAAAGTTTTGAAGCCTATGAAAATTATGTAAATCTTTTAATCAAGACCAACTGCATAGACAATGCAAAGAAAATCTGGTGGGATTTAAGGGTACATCCATTTTTTAATACGGTAGAATTTCGAATTTGTGATGTTCCTATGAATATCATGGAAACCATGACCATTGCAGCGCTATTTCAAGCAATTTGCGCCAAAATTTATAAGCTCAGAAACCAAAACCTGAACTTCATGATCTATCAACGATCATTAATCAATGAGAATAAATGGAGAGCCAGCAGGTATGGCATAGATGGGAAACTCATTGATTTTGGGAAAGAGACCGAAGTAGACACCAAGGCCTTAATTTACGAATTATTGGATTTTGTAGACGATGTAGTAGATGAGTTAGGCAGTAGACATGTGGTAGAACATGTATCTAAAATATTTGAAATGGGAACTGGGGCCGACCGACAATTAAAAGTATTTAAAGAAACGGGTAGCTTAATTAGTGTGGTAGACTATATTCACGACCAATTTTTAAGGGTCTAAACTTAAAATAATGATAAAATAATCCCGCCCCTACTCATATAGGGGCTTTTTTATTCATATTTGTTTAGTTTAGACTATTCAGGCAGCATTTTAACTGAACAGGACGTCTATATTATGTCAACCCTAAAATAACCTCATTTGACAGAGCACGAGTTGATAAAAGGCTGTATTAAGCAGGAACCTTCCTGCCAGCGTATGCTATTTGAGCGTCACGCAGGTAAGATGATGGGGGTATGCATGAGGTATGCTCAGGACAGTATGGAAGCAGAAGACATGCTACAAGATGCATTTGTGAAAGTGTTCCAATACATCAATCAATTTAAATTTGAAGGCTCTTTCGAGGGCTGGATCAGAAGAATTGTGGTAAACACAGCCATTAGGCATTTGGAGCGAAAGAAAATGAGTTTCAAGGAGATTGATGATCATCATGCCGACCTCCCTTCTATTGATCCAAGTGCATTTACTTATTTAGGGGAAGAAGATTTGTTGAAATTGATTAGCGCTTTGCCCGAGGGATATAGAATGGTGTTTAACCTGAGTGTGATAGAAGGGTACAGTCATGATGAGATTGCACAAATGTTGAATATTCAAGCTGGAACCAGTAGAAGCCAATTGGTAAAAGCTAGAAAAATGTTGCAGGCCCAAATTCTGCAACTTCAAAAGATTGCCGTTTAATGACCAATAAGGAATTTGATATCATTTTTAACCAAAAACTACAGCAGTACACCTCTAGTGTACCCAATGGGTTATGGGAAAAGATTGCCGCTCAAGACTTATCAGGTCCTAAAGACGGTTTTGATGAATTCGTCCAACATAAATTATACAACCATATTGTGGATGTACCAGCGAATTTTTGGGAAAGAATTAAACCAGAAGAAGAAAAAAGAAGAAGATTCTTTATATGGATTCCTAAAAAATACATGGCAGCCGCTTCAATCTTATTGCTTTTATTAGTTGGAACTTCCGCTGCCTATCTATTCGTTAACGGAAATCCTTTCACAAGCGAAGAAACAGA
Source organism: Synechococcus sp. UW140 (assembly GCA_943371295.1). GTDB lineage: Bacteria > Bacteroidota > Bacteroidia > Chitinophagales > Chitinophagaceae > Sediminibacterium. The sequence goes on from CALRUG020000001.1 coordinate 7,946, forward strand.
ACTGCTGCAACTAGAAAACCCTTCAAACGAGCAAACTACAACCCCTCCAATTAAAAATATACAAGAAGAAAAGCAATCCGCTATTTCTATCAAGGTAGACAGTATTCAAGAAAAACATGAAGCTACAACAGTAGCAAATGAAAACAGTACAACTAAATCAAGTGTAGTAGCTGAATCTAAAACTGGTTGGAAATTAAATAAGAAAAATATTACCCAATCGTTTAAGCAAGTTGAATCTGTTTTCCCATTTGACCAATCAATCAAAAATAAAAACCAGGAAATTACAGAAGGCAACGTATCAAGAAATAAATCATCTGAAATAGCCCAATTTGAGGAAGAGGTGGAAATGTATGAGCCTACAGAAAAAGCAGGCAATGCTTTTATTAAACAAAAGAGAAACCTATCCGCCCTTTTCAATAAGGAAATGAACGCCTATCATCATGCGTCTAGTTTTAAGAATGTAGTAATCTGCCCTACAGATAGAAAAATCAGAAATACAGATTGGGATTTGGAAGTATTTGTTTCACCAGATATGCCTTTTAAAACAGTTACCAACAATACGGCTAGCGCACAGTTATTAAGTAGAAAAGACAGTAGCGAATCTATGAGACCAGGCTTTTCAGCGGGATTCAGAATTGTTAAACCGTTTAGCGATAACTTCTCCATTAAAACAGGTTTACAGTATTCTCAAATTAACGAGCGATTCACCTATAGAACAGAGAACGAAGCAAGAACAACTACCGTTGTTACCGTAAGATCAATTATAAGAGCTCCAGGAGATACATTAATTGTTAGAGACACTAGTACACTAACACAAATAGGATTTAAAACCAATACAGTTAAAAATAGGTTTAGAAGTTTAGACATCCCTGTACTTGCTAGTTACCAAGTTGGAAATGACGACTTTAGTATTGGACTTACTACAGGTGTTATTGTGAATTTATCAAGCTGGTATCAAGGCGTAATGTTAGACAGTAGCTTAGCAGCTGTTCCTTTAAGTAAAGAAACCAATATGGTTTATAAAAGCAATATTGGTTTGGGATTATATGCAGGTATAACAGTGAACAAAAGAATCAATTACAACACCCAATTATTTTTTGAACCTTATTTTAGATACAATCTGTCGAATATGACCAACCCAGAAGCTGCATTTAATCAAAGATTCAGTATTGGGGGGTTAGCAATGGGACTAAGATTTAATTTAACCAAAAGGTAGGCAACAATAGAACTAAACAAAGTATCTCGATAGTAATGTTATTCAAAATCAGTAAATATTATCTTTTTGCAGCAATCGGTTTAGTATTGTTGGCATCCTGCAATAAGGAGATATCGAATGGTAATTTTACTACCTATACTGGCAATGAATTAAATGATACTACTTGGTCCTACTCTACTACAACTAGTTTGGCATTACAAAGAATTACAGATTCCACTGCCGTTTATAAACATATAGATACTTTATTGGGATCGAATGGCAAGACCATTGAATTTTCTGACCATTTCAGTTTAATACTTCCTCCCAATGCTTTCATCACGAATACTGGAGCACCCGTTAATGGCACAATAACGATTAGAGGAATGTTTTTAGAAGATAAATCAGCATTTATTCGTAGCGTAAAGTCTTCATTACATCATGAAAACTTATTGGAATCAGATCTTGCATTCTGCATTATTGCCACTTCCAATGGACAAGAATTAAGCATTGCACCTGGCGTAAACTATACCATCCGAGTGGGAAACAAAGACAATATTGCAAAGCAAGGGATGGTGATTTATAAAGGGGATGAGTCAATTGTTTATACTACACAATTACTGATAGACCCTCTATTTACTTGGAATAATAATACCTCACAAGATTATCAACAATCCCTATTTAAAAAGCCAGGGAATAGTGGTTCTAAAGAAATTGAACGTTATGAAATAACTACCAACAAGTTAAGATGGATTTCATTGGCGAGACCATTGAGTAATATTGGTTCACAAGGTAAATTCAATATTATTTTACCACCCAATTTTACCAATAAAAATACTATTGCATTTGTTACAACAGACGACTACAATACAGTGATTCAATTAAAGCCAGAATTATCTAGTAGAAGTTTTACAGCTACTAATATTCCCTTACAAAAGAAGATTCATATTGTTACGATATCATTGATTGGTACACAATTTTACTACAGCGAACAAAGTATAAAAGCATTAAATAATACAGCAGTTCTTTCTTTGAAACCGCAGAAGATATCATTAGGAAGTATTATTTCCTACTTAAAGAAACTCTAAATAGTTCATGACGCATATCGGGGGATATGCTGGCCCTACATTATTGCAGGGCCATTTTTATTTTTTTACTCGTTTAACATGTAAAGCTTTGTAAGCCCATATTAAACTAAACAACATAAATAAAGCCCCCAATAAGAATGAAGCACCTGGGAAATAAAATGGTGCCGCATCACCAGCAAAATAAGCAAATGTACCAGTCATAATAATCGGTCCAACTATAGATGTGGCACTTATTAAACTGGTCAATGCGCCTTGCAGTTCGCCTTGTTCATTAGAAGGAACATTACCAGTAATAATGGACTGTAAAGCTGGTCCAGCAATTCCTCCTAAACAATAGGGAATCAAAAACACAAACATCATCCAACTTTCTGCTGCAAAAGCAAAAAGAATTAATCCAGTGGTATACAAAGTAAGTCCTAAATAAACACTTTTCTCATTTCCTATTTTAGGATTAATCACCCTGATTAATCCTCCCTGAACTACTGTTACCAATATTCCCACTACACCAAGGGATATTCCAATCATTCTGGGAGTCCATTTAAATTTTTCAATATTTACAAAACTCCAATTACTCTGCACTGCATGAGCAGCCAAATAAATCAAGACCAATGATCCTATCAAACCAGTTACAGCAGGATATTTTTTTAATTGCAATAGAGACCCCATAGGATTAGCGCGCTTCCATTCAAAAGGTCTACGTAAAGATGGATCTAATGATTCTGGTAAAACAAAATACCCATATAACCAATTAGCCAATGCCAAACCTGCTGCTACAAAGAATGGAACCCTTGATCCATACTCGCCTAATAAGCCTCCCAACATTGGGCCAATAATAAAGCCTAATCCAAATGCCGCTCCAATCATTCCAAAATTTTGTGCCCTATTCTCAGGCGTACTAATATCCGCCATATAAGCGGATGCGGTTGTTATGCTCCCCCCTGTGATACCTGCAATAATTCTTCCTACAAATAACCACATGATTGTTGGTGCAAATGCCACAAATAAATAATCAAGACCAAAACCAAATAATGAAAATAATAAGACAGGCCTACGTCCATATTGATCACTCAAATTGCCTAAAATGGGAGAAACTAAAAATTGCATAAATGCATAAGAGAAAGTAAGCCATCCTCCGTATTGTGATGCTAAACTTGCACTACTATCGTGCACCAATTCTTCAATCAATTTGGGTACTACAGGAATAATTAATCCAATACCAATTACATCAATTAATATGGTGATGAAAATAAAACCTACTGCTGCTTTTTTATTAGATGCCATAAACTACACATTAACAATTGTAGCAAATATGCTTTAAATAAAGGAAGATTAAGCCATTGTTCTACTAACACCAGGAATTTCTAAAACCAAATCGGCTCCGTAGCAAGCTGCGGGCGTTTGATAGCCTGGCTTAAAATTTCCTGAAAGCACTTTTTGAAGTATAATCAAACTGCTTATTGCGGTTAAGGTATACCCTTCTGGCCCTTCGATATTGGCTTTTAAAGTATTCCCTTCGGCATTGGTTACTTCGCCCCAAACCAAAGACTTTGCTTTTTTACGCATTGCCTCATTGGGACCCGCAGGCATTTTTTTAATTTTCTTTTTATAATAATTACGAACAAATGAAAGCTTGAGTACCCAATTGTATAACCCTTGCCATTTTAACATTGAAAAAGTTTTAGGAGATACAGAAGTATAGGTTTCAATATTGGGTATGCCTGTAGTAGTATAAGCAGTTGAAATATCCCCCCAAGGAATGGTCATTGTAAATAATTTTTTACCAGTAAAATGGACCCACATTCCTTTATGTCCTAGAGGTTTTCTGATAATTTTTCCATTCTCTCTAATAGCACCACCCTCTCCCATTCCTTCAGCCATTGTGGTTGCAGTACCATGAGACAATTTCCCTCCAACAGATGCAAAAGCCAATTTCAAATGCGTAGCGTTGGGCATTTGATCAAATAGAAATTTAGCCATACAATCTGTGGGCACTACATCAAAACCCACACCTGGCATCACCATTCTTCCTTTTTGCTCAAACTGCGTACCCATTTTTTTCAACAATTCAAACACCCCAATTTCACCAGTAATATCTAAATAATGAACTTCTGCTTTTATACAAGCTTTGGCCATTTTCAATGCCGTATGCATAAATGGACCAGCAGCATGCAATACCACTTTGAATGATTGCAGTACTTCATTCAATTTCACTTCGTCATCTAAGTCTACCACTCGATAGTCTAATGACAATTCATTAGCCATTAAAGACAAAGCCGCTTCATTTCTTCCTGCTAAAACAGGAACAAGATTAAACTCATGCGCCAATGAAGCAATTAGCCTTCCGGTATAACCGTTTGCGCCGTATAATAGAAATGTATTTTCTTGCATACTGTAAAATACAAAATCCCGACAACAAATGCTGCCGGGATTCTATAATAGAGGGGATTTAGAACAAACTATTTCTTTAGGGTAATTAAACCGAGTTGTGCTTCTTTGGTTTTTGACACCACAACATAATTGATGGTTGTGTCTGCATATCCATTGGATGCATTCACAAATACACTATAAGTACCATCGGCTAATCCACGAATCTTAAAATACCCTTCATGATTCGGTAAAGCGTATGCTGTGTCTTTGTTATTGAAGACAGTGATAACAGCTTGTGCTTCTTTTGGAGTTACTTTTCCTGATATTCCTGCTGTCGCTTTTACAGTAAAGAATTTAATATAAGGCTTTAAGTAAAACTGATTATTTTTCTCAACGATAGATCTACTGATATCAAAATCTAACCAAAGTCTTGAACGATTGGGCATGAATTCATCCCACTCTCCACCTTTTAATTTAATTAACACATAAGGCTTTTCATTAAATGGAATGTTTAATGGATACGTAACACTATCTTTTACTAAAGTATGTGTAGTACCTAATTCAATTTTAATTAAACGAATGGCTCCTTTAAAAACTGTTTTGGTAGCCAATAAGGTATCTACACCGTTACGTAATTTTAAAATATCATATACGCCAGCTTTTATACCAAGGTCTTGCCATACCAATGAAGAATCATTTTTTTCATGTCTTGAACTTCCAATTCTATCCCAATCACAGGTATCTTTTTTACGCGTGTCTTTACTCGTATCAATCAGTAACGACACCGATTTGATATCAATAAATACATTGTCAAAAACGCCTGGAGCATCAGTTAAATACAAGGATACAGACTGAGTGCCCATAGGGCTTTCAACGGAGGCAGATTTGTTACAAGCTGTAAACACAAAGGACACTAAAATTGCTGCTGCAGCAATAAAATAAAGGGGGTTTGTTTTTTTCATGGTTCAAAGTTTTAGTGTAGCATTATGCCATCGATTCATTTTTTGTTAATTCAATAATATTACAGGCCGCATTACACAGCAGGATTTTCTCAAGCAAATAGTTTTAAGGAATAAAGCCGAAATAATTGATTGGCTTATATACAAGAGAGATGCAGGCAAATTCTATGCCGTTGCCTGTTAAATCAATTTTAACAAAAAAATTTTTTTTACCATGCAGCTATTATAGCAGCAATATCTTTTAAAGAAGGTTTCTTTTTTGTTTTATTGTATGAAGAAGGAATGAATGATGCATCACTCTTAAATAATTCTTCTAAAGATTTTCCCTTCACCCCTATTAATTCTGAAGTTGCTATATTATATAAATAGGATTCATTAAAATATCGAAACTCTTTGCCACCAGTAGATTTACCATAATCATAGGTATCCGCAGCCTTTTTTTGAACCAATTCGAATAAGTTATATTTTTTGCCACTTGCTTTTAATTCATATAAGAAAGGACTATCGGTAGACAATTTGATAAAAACAGTTGAATCAAGTCTTCCCTCTGTGCTATATAGTAAAGTGATTTTCTTAACCGGTTCTATAAATTGAAACTCTGCATCTTTTTCTAAGAAATGTATATTCCCATTGACCAAATTCACAATCAATTTCATATCATTAAAAGTTCTACCACTGAACATTTCAACTTTTGCTTTACACCATTCATCTTTCCAAAGTGGACTTCCTTTAATATAACCAATATTCGCCGTCAGCGGATTCCCTCTCTCATCGTACACTTCAATAAAATTGGTAATGGGCTTTGCTACATAAAAATTTTGAGCAAACAAAAAAGTGTTGAACAATATAAACAAGAGACTAAGTAAATATTTCATAAACTTCATTTCCCTAATTTACAACATTCAACACTTTTATAGCAGAAATACTCCATAATGATTTAGTCGTTTCTGAAAACCACCAAACCGTCAAAAACATCTACTAGAACAGGTTGCGTTTTATCTATATCGCCAGAAAGAATTTTTTTACTCAACGCATTTACAATGAGTTTTTGTATTAAACGCTTCAATGGTCTAGCACCTAATTGTGCATCAAATCCTTGTTCAATTAAATAGTCAACTAAATAGTCACTGAATTTTAATGCAATATCATTTTCAGCCACTAATTTTCGAAGCCCTTCTAATTGAATGGTCACAATTCCTCTAAGCTGTTTTTTATTTAAAGGGCTGAACATGATAATTTCATCAACCCTATTTAAAAACTCTGGTCTGATGGTTTGTTTAAGTAACCCCATTACTTCCGTCTTCGCTTTTTCTGTTGCTTCTTCAATTCCAGTTTCAGTTACACCTTCAAAAGCTTCTTGAATTAAATGGCTTCCGATATTACTGGTCATAATAATAATGGTATTCTTGAAATTCACCATCCTACCCTTATTATCAGTTAATCTTCCATCATCCAATACTTGCAACATCACATTCCAAACATCAGGATGCGCTTTCTCTATTTCATCCAACAATACCACACTGTAAGGCTTTCTTCTAACAGCTTCAGTAAGTTGACCACCTTCATCGTAACCCACATATCCTGGAGGAGCACCAATTAAGCGAGAAACAGTATGCTTCTCTTGGTATTCACTCATATCAATACGGGTCATCATGGTTTCATCGTCAAATAAATATTCAGCCAATGCTTTTGCCAATTCAGTTTTACCCACACCAGTGGTACCTAAGAAAATAAATGATCCAATAGGTTTTTTGGGATCTTGTAATCCGGCCCTACTTCTTCTGATGGCATCCGATACAGCACTAATAGCTTCTTCTTGACCAACTACTCTACTATGCAATTCATCTTCTAAATGCAATAACTTTTCTCTCTCACCTTGCAACATTTTCGCAACAGGTATCCCAGTAGCTTTTGCAATACTTTCCGCTATATCTTCCGCATCCACTTCTTCCTTTAATAATCTTTTTTCAGAAGAATTTAATAGTTGCTCAGTTACAGCAGCAATCAATGTTTCTTGCTCTTTCACTTTACCATAGCGAATTTCTGCTACTTTACCATATTCACCATTGCGTTCAGCTTGTTCCGCCTCTTGCTTTAGTTGTTCAATTTTAGCTTTAGCAGATTGCACTTTTTCCACCAATTCTTTTTCTTGGGTCCATTTCGCTTTTAATGTATCCCTTTCAACCGCAAGATTGCTTATTTCAATATTGAGTTCTTTTAATTTGTCTTCATCGTCTTCGCGCTTGATGGCTTCTCTTTCAATTTCTAGCTGCCTAATTTGTCTTTCTAACTTATCCAATTCCTCTGGCATTGAATTCATTTCAAGTCTCAACTTTGCAGCGCTTTCATCTATCAAGTCGATGGCTTTATCTGGTAAAAAACGATCCGTCACATACCTGTTAGATAATTCAACAGCAGCAATGATTGCTTCGTCTTTTATTCTTACATGGTGGTGGGTTTCATAGCGATCCTTTAATCCACGCAAAATAGATATCGCATCTTCTACAGTTGGTTCATCAATAATTACTTTTTGAAATCTACGCTCTAATGCTTTATCTTTTTCAAAATATTTTTGGTATTCATTGAGTGTAGTGGCACCAATTGCTCGCAATTCGCCTCTTGCCAATGCAGGCTTTAATATATTGGCAGCATCCATTGCTCCTTCTCCACCCCCAGCGCCAATTAAAGTATGTATCTCATCTATGAATAGAATAATTTCTCCATCACTTGACGCAACTTCTTTAACCACTCCCTTTAATCTTTCTTCAAACTCGCCTTTGTATTTGGCACCAGCGATTAATTGTCCCATATCTAATCCATAAATCACTTTAGACTTTAGATTTTCTGGAACATCCCCATTTACTATACGCATCGCCAATCCTTCCACGATAGCTGTTTTACCCACTCCTGGCTCACCCACTAAAATGGGATTATTCTTTGAACGTCTGGTTAAAATATGCAGGGTTCTTCTAATTTCTTCGTCTCTACCAATTACTGGATCCAACTTGCCATTTCTGGCCATATCATTCAGGTTCTTAGCAAACTTGTTCAGCATATTGAGCTGTGTTTCTTGTGCTTGAGATTGAATGGTATCTCCCTTACGCAAATCTTTAATGGCAGTGGTTAGTCCTTTTTCAGTTAAGCCCGCATTTTTCAACAGCTTACCGGTTGCATCGTTCATTTGCACCAATGCCATCAACAAGTGTTCTGGAGTAATGAATTCATCTTTAAATAAACCCATTACTGCATTCGCTTTCAATAATGCATTGCTAAAATCTCTACCAGCTGTTTGAGCAGGTTCCCCGTCTTGAATTTTGGGTAACTTATTAATCTGTTCTAACAACTTCGCTTCTAAAAAAGCAGGATTTACATTATTCTTTTTCAATAAGAAATCAATAGCAGAATCTTTTTCTGCCAACAATGCTTTTAACAAGTGATCTGTTTCAATAGAAGGATTGCTATTGGTATAAGCAATCTGTTGAGCAGATTGAATTGCTTCTTGCGCTTTAATGGTATAATTGTTCAGATTCATAATTGTGTTGATTAACTTAACTTTATACAATCAATCAAACTACAATCCAAGCCAATAATTCGGAAATTATGTCGCTAAAAAAAAGGAAAACATGCGCAATAGTCAGCCTAGCAACGGTTTTACTGTTATTATTTCAGCCCGCCAAAGCGCAGTATAATTTTCAAAGTTTAGAATCAGCTATTATTTCTTCTAACAAAGAGTTGGGCAAAGAGTATGTGATTTTGGTTTATAAGGATGGAAAAATCATTTTCTCTAAATCAGCTGGAGAATTTACTCCCAAAACACAAGCACCTATAGCCAGTAGCAGCAAATGGTTAACTGCTGCGCTAATAATGGCATTAGTAGACGAAGGAAAAATTTCTTTAGATGATAAAATCAGTAAGTACTTACCAGTATTTACCAAATACAGTAAGGGATTCATTACCATCAGACATTGTTTAAGCCATTTAACTGGAATTGAGTCGGAGCCTATTAAATTAGCGAATATCATCAAAAGAAGCAGGTACAGCAGCTTAGAAGAAGAAGTGGAAGAATTTGCCACCAAAAAAGAAATTGTAGCAAATCCAGGATTGGAGTTCAGGTACAGCAATATAGGGATGAATATTGCAGGCAGGTTGATTGAAGTTGCCACTAGAAGAAGTTTTGAACAATTGATGCAAGAAAAAATATTAAGACCGCTACAAATGCGCAGCACTAATTTCTCTTCTTTCAATGCAATCAATCCATCAGGAGGTGCACAATCAACTGCCAACGATTATATGAACTTTTGCTCCATGTTATTAAACAAGGGAATGCACAATGGGAAACGTATTTTATCTGAAACATCTGTGCAATTATTAATGCAGGCACAAACCACTGCTCCCATGATTAAATATGCGCCCAAATCTGCAGAAGGATACAATTATGCATTGGGATCATGGATTCTACAAACCGATCAAAACGGCAATGCTGCTGTTTTGGCTTGTCCTGGTTTATTTGGAACTTGGCCTATGATAGATTTATGCAGGAACTATGCAGTCGTATTTTTTGTAAAGGAATTTTTATCGGAAGAAAAGAAAGAAGTTTATTTAAAGTTGAAGGGAATTATTGACGAACAAATAGTAGCCAATTGTAACTAATGTTGCCCATTCAACAACATACCCAACAAGTTAAGCGAATTGCAAAAAAACTAGGCTTTGATTACTGTGGTATTGCCAAAGCAGTGAAATTAGAAGAGGAAGCAAGAAAGCTTGAAAAATGGCTGCACCAAGGAATGCATGGCAAAATGCATTACATGGAAAATCATTTTGATTTACGTGTAGACCCAACCAAATTGGTGCCCGGCGCAAAGTCGGTGATTACGGTACTCAAGAATTATTATCCCTCCGCCAAACAAGAACCTAATACCCCTAAGATTGCTAAATATGCTTGGGGAAAAGATTATCATGAAGTCATTCGTGCACAACTAAAAATATTTCTATCAGAATTAAACGAAAAAATTGGCGCAATAAACGGTAGAGGTTTTGTGGATTCTGCGCCAGTTTTAGAAAGGGCTTGGGCAGTTCAATCTGGATTGGGTTGGGTAGGCAAAAATGGGAACCTCATTCACAAGCAATCAGGCTCATTCTTTTTTATTGCAACATTAATTGTTGATTTAGCGCTAGAAGCAGATAATGCATTTGCAAAAGATTATTGTGGCACTTGTACCAAGTGCATTGATGCTTGTCCAACAGAAGCCATTTTACCCGATAAACAAATTGATGGAAGTAAATGCATCAGTTATTATACGATTGAATTGAAAGACGCACTGCTTCCCGACCATTTAAAAGATGCATTTAATAATTGGATGTTTGGATGCGATATATGCCAAGATATTTGTCCTTGGAACCGTTTTAGTAAGCAACACGATGAACCTTTATTTGAGCCCATTCCCGCTGTTTTGAATTTGACCACTAGCCAATGGGAAGAATTATCGGAAGAGTCTTTTAAAATAATTTTTAAAGACAGCCCATTAAAGCGAACAAAATTCAGTGGAATCAAAAGAAATCTGCGCTTGATCCAATCCCTCTAGCCTGGAAAAACTGCATTTTTTGCGGTTTTATGCATTTTTTAAAGCCGTATTTAATAGTTTTCCCCATTTATTCACCGTTTATATAAACAAAACCAAGAAATTACCGCACATATTATATATTTATGATGTTTTTATAAAACTCCAAAACGATACGCATATGAATGTTAACTATGGCAAGGCCAATGTTATATCGAAGTTGTGCTTCCTTCTCTTCGGTATCACATTAACAATTGGCTTACAAGCCCAAACAACCATTAAAGGAAAAGTAACAGACAGCAAAGGGCAACCAATTCCTGGCGCATCAGTTACCATTAAAAACTCAGGGGCAGGAACTGCTTCTAGTACAGATGGTACTTATCAGTTTATTGCCAATTTAAAACAAGGCAAGTATGATGTAGTTATTTCTTCTGTTGGATTTAGGTCTGCAGAAAAAAATATCACCATCAGTGCCACTACTGGCAGTTTTAGTTTTGATGCTTCTTTAAAAGAAGATGCAACCGGACTAGACGAAGTAGTTGTTACAGGTACATCACAAGGAACTACCAAAAAGCAATTAGGTAATTACATTGGAACGGTAAAAGGAAGTCAAATTAATAATGCTGGATCTCCTAATGCCATTGCTTCTTTGCAGGGTAAAGTGCCAGGAGCACAAATTACACAGAACTCAGGTGACCCTGCTGGCGGTATGAGTGTAAAATTACGTGGTGTTAGTTCTATCTCCGGATCTTCTGATCCGTTGTATATTATTGACGGGGTTATTTTAAACAACTCGAATGCAAGAGTAACTAATGCGCAAAGTGATTACGATACTTATGGTAGCGTAGGACAAAATAGAATGGTAGATATTAACCCCAATGATATTGATCGAATTGAGGTATTGAATGGAGCTGCAGCAGCTGCTATTTATGGTAGCCGTGCAAATGCGGGGGTTATCCAAATTTTTACAAAAAGAGGATCTACAGGTGCACCTAAAATTACATTCAGTTCAAAAGTGAGTACCAATTCATTAAGAAAAAGATTGGTATTCAACAATGCTACTACTAAGTTTGGTGGACCAACTGATGGAGCTGGTGCTCAAACACAAGACATTTTAACACCTGCTTTAACCACTACATCTCCTGTTACTCGTTACGATTACCAAGATGATATTTTCAGAACAGGATATGGTACAGACAACAACGTTTCTATTACAGGTGGACAAGACAAAATGCGCTACTTTGCTTCTTTAAATTACAATAGCAACCAAGGTATTATTAGAGGTACAGACAATACCCGTTTCGGTTTCAGATTAAATTTAGACAACAAAGTAAACAACTGGTTTAGTTGGAATGCAGGTATTAATTATACCAACAATGCTACCAATGAAAAGCCAGATGGAAACAGTTTCTTCTCTCCTATTAACTCTATGACCATTATTGGGAACTTCCACAATATTGGATTAAGAGATGCAAATGGAAATTTACAAGCTGTAGGTGAAAGAGGTCGTGTAAATCCTTTAACGATCATTAACGATATCAAACAAAGAAACGTAACCAGTAGAACAGTTTCGAATGTAGGATTCAAGTTATTCCCAGTAAAAGGCTTAGTAATCGACTACACTGCAGGTTTAGATAATATTGCACAAAACGGAACTACTTTTATTCCTCCATTCCCATACAATGCTAGCCCAGGATTTTATGGTGGTGGTGCAACATTAGACCCAACATTGAATGGTTATGCAAGTGCAGCAAGTTTTAACTCTACGTTCTTTAACCACGATTTAAACTTTACCTACACAACACAATTAACCAACAAATTGTCTTCAGTAACACAGTTTGGATATTCTGAGCAGTATGAAAAAGCCAATTATATATTAGCACAAAGCCGTGGTTTATTACCTGGTATTTCAACTGCAACTGGTGGTAGTACTTTATTGCCTAACTCAGATGGAAGAAGCGAAAGAACCATTCGCGGTTTCTTCTTACAACAAAACTTCAAATTCAATAACCAATTGTTTGTAACCGTTGCAGGAAGAATTGATGGGTCATCTGTATTTGATAAAAACAATAGAAACTTCTTCTACCCTAAAGTAAGTGGTAACTATATTTTATCTGAAACAGAATTCTTTAAGAAATCTGCATTGGCCAATACAGTAGACGTATTCAAGATTCGTGCTGCTTATGGTGAAAGTGGAAACTTAACAGGTATTGGTGCTTATGATCGTTTCAATATTTACAATATCTCTCCTTTCTTAGGAAGAACCAGTTTAACTTCTCCTTCTGCAACCATTAGTTCTGATTTAAAACCAGAGCGTCAGAAAGAATTAGAAATTGGTACAGACATTGCTTTATTAGGCAATAGATTGCAATTCACTTTCAACTATTACAATAAGAAAGTAACAGACTTATTGGTTCCTAATATTACCAATGCGCCAAGTTCAGGTTTCCCAACAGCTACCAAGAACGTAGGTTCATTAAGCAATAAAGGATTTGAAATTATGGTTACAGCAGTTCCAATTAAGAACAAGAACTTTACTTGGGAAATCACTGGTAACTTTAATAAAAACAAAAACAGAATTGAAAACTTAGGCGTTCCATTCATCTCATTTGCAGCTCCTACTGGTGCGGTATTTGCGTTGATTCCAGGATATGATGCGCCAGTATTCTATTCTACTTTCTTTGCAAGAAATGCAAACGGAACAGAAGTGAAAAATGCAGCAGGAATCCCACAAACTGCAAGAGGGCCTATTGCAAATGGTCAACCATTTGGAACACCAACTTTAGATCCAGCAACTGGCTTGCCATTTACTACAGGACCAAACTCTACTATCTTACGTTCTGTATTGGGTTCACCTAACCCAACTTATACAGCTACATTAATCAACAGCTTTACCTACAAAAAATGGTCATTTGGATTCCAATTAGACAGAGTAGCTGGAGCAGAAGTATTTAATGCAGACTTTAGAACAAGACAGGGAGTAGGTAACGGAAGTGAATTTGCTCAAAGAGAACACAAGGGAGAAATTCCAAGAGGATATATCAGTGGAATTTACGGTATTGAAGAATGGAGAGTAGACGATGGATCATTTACCAAATTACGCGAATTATCTGTTGGATATGCATTTGGAAAAGTAAGCAACTTGTTCAGCAATTTAACCGTAACATTTACTGGAAGAAACTTAATCTCATGGGATAACTACAGAGGATACGATCCTGAAACCAACTCAACCGGACAAAGCAGTTTGTTTAGAGGAGTTGATTTTGGTAACGTACCTATTCCGAAGACTTTCCAACTCGGTGTTGTAGCAAATTTCTAACCAATCAAACTAGATTATCATGAAAAAAATATTATTGATTATTTTATCCGGAGTAAGTTTGGTTGCTTGTAAGCAAGACTTTACCAATCCCGGCGCAATTGGCGATACAGATGCTTTTTCTACCCCAAGAGGATTAGCAGGTGTTGCTGTTGGATTACAAAACGTTTACAGCAATGGCAGGCTAAGCCCTGTGTACAATGGCATTACAGCAGCAGGTGCATTAACGAATGAATTCAGGTTAATGAATGCGGGTAATACCGATGAATTACAATTATTTACAGGAGGAGCTGTTGTAGACAATTTAAATGGCATTGTAGGCAATATGTGGACTTGGAACAACAAGATCATTTATGATGCAGACAATGTAATTGCGGGTGCAAATAAATTAGGAGACAAAAACTATGCTTCTGGCTTATTGGCTTATGCGAGTATTTTTAAAGCAATGGCTATTGGAAACTTAGCCATGTTCTTTGAACAAATTCCAGCAGCACCTGGAACACAAGCAGCACCAGCAGCATTCCAGAGTAGAGCAGATGGGTTTAGAAGAGCAGTTACTACTTTACGTGCAGCGCAAACCGCATTAGGAGCCAATGCACCAAGTGCAGCATTTTTTGCAAATGTGCCCACTACTATTACCCCTGCATTTTTTAATAATACCATCAATGCATTAATTGCTCGTTACAGTTTATTTGCAGGTGATTATGCAGGCGCATTAACAGCAGCCAATGCAGTAGACCTAAATTTTGGTGGTTCTGTGTTAAGCTATGATGCCATTGTAACCAACCCTATTTTTACTACTGCAACTGCAACCAACAACGTTTTTCAAATTTTGGATTCAACACTAGGATTACCTACTGCATTGGCACCAGATTTGAACGACCAACGTATTGCGTTTTACACTGCAATCAATACAACCATTTTGCCACGTTACAGAATCAGAGGATTCTTTAGCAATGCAACACAGGCAATTCCTGTTTACTTACCAGATGAAATGCGTTTGATTAGAGCGGAGTGTTATGTAAGACAATCTGCACCTAATTTAACAGCAGCAGTAGCAGAAATTGATGCCGTAAGAACTCAATTACCAAGTGCTGATCCATTTGGCGTAGGAGGAGGACTAACAGCATATAGTGGAGCAGTTAGTGCTGCTGCATTAACCGATGAAATTTATCGTCAACGTTGTATTGAATTGTGTATGAGCGGAATGAGATTAGAAGACAATAGAAGACTAGGACGTCCTGCAGGCGAAAGAAGAAGAACCTTCTTCCCTTATCCTAGCAGAGAGCGAGACAACAATCCAAACACACCAGCAGATCCTGCTAACTAATCTTTCTCTCCCAATTAGTTTGTAAAAAGGCCCCGATCATTTAATTGATTCGGGGCCTTTCATTATAAGGTAAACACTAAAATTATTGCTCTAGGTTTTTCTTAAGCGATTGTAAATTTTGCTCCATCATCGTACCCATGATTTTATCATTCATCATAGAACCAAATCGATCCCAAGGATACCATCCTAACTGTTGAACGAATTGCCATTGCACTACTACATAATCTTGAGTATCATTACCGATGATGCGAATGGTACTAATTTGTTGTTGCCCATTCGGACTGGTCCAAGTTGAAACAACGGTAGAATCGGTTACTAGACCAATCTGCACTTTTGTATTTCCTAATTGCGCATCGGTATCAGAAATAATTTTAACCGATGAATCATTCATCCCCGCAATCCATAGCTTCCATTGATTCATATTACCCACGCGAAATTGAATGGAGTCAATGGGTGCTTTAATATCCACTGCCCTAGACACTAATACCGTAGAAGGAAACAATAAACCCATTAAGGTAACAATGATTCCTAAAACGATTAAACTTATCAAACCCAGTTTAATCAATTTCATTTTACTCCCATTTAAATGTTTTAAAAGCAACAACGTACACTACAACAATCCAAATACCCAACACCCCTAATTCGAGTGTACAATCCAATAAGCTTGCCCCTTCAAAAGCAATATTGCGCATGGCATTATTGAAATGTGTTAAAGGCAATATGCGAGAAATAGGTTGCAACCAAGAAGGAAAATTATCAATAGAAAAAAAAGTGCCTGCTAATAAAAACTGAGGCAAGGTAATTAGGTTGGCGAAGGGAGGAATGGTGCTTTCGCTTTTAGCCACACTACTTACGATGAAACCAAATCCCATAAATAAAATCAATGCAACAAAACTAAGTGCCATGATTTCGGCAAAAGTGACCAAGCCATTCACTAAAGTGAAACTAAAAGCATAGTGGCCTACCAAAATAATAATGACAGCAGTAATCATTTGAAAAATAACCCTACTCAACGCCTCGCCCAAAACAATATAGGATCGTTTAATGGGCGTTGCATAAAAACGCTTCAACACCAGTTGTTGTCTTAAATTAAAAAACAAAAAAGCAACGCCAAACACTCCTGCACTCAATAAAGAAAAACCCAATTGACCGGGTAAAATAAAATCGATGGTTCTATAGACTCTCCCAGGTACTTTCTTCACTTCCTTATTAATCACGGCAATAGTAGGGGTTGATGGAAACTGCCGCTGATTAATCCCACTGATAACAGCATTCAATATAGACTGAAGCACTTGAATATTCTGCGGATTAGCAGCTTCAGAACTAGTGAGCTGAATACTATACGGGGCAACGGAATTAGTAGGTTGTGTTACAATATTAATGATGGCAGTAATTCTCCCTTTTTCTAAATCTTCTTTTAATCGATCACCTGTTTTATCGGAGACCCTGATACCGGGAATATTTTTAAGACTTTGATAAATGGGATTCGTGGTATCAGAACCATTGGCAAAAGCAATATTCACGCTCACTTTACCTCCCCCACCAATAAAGCCAAACACCAAGATAAAAATCATGGGGAAAGCAATGCTAAATATAACGGCAGAAGGACTTCTAAAAATTGACCTTAAACTCGCTTTGGTAATGGCCATCATGGCCTGAAACTGGCTATACGCTTTGTTCATCGGGCTAATTTATAGGCAAATCTATTGTATATTAACAAGAAAGGGAATCCTTGCTTGAGGAACACCCACCCAATTTTTTACTTGTTTTAGTTCACGCATCACTTGAATGGCAGCAGGATCAAATTGCTCTTTCATTATTTCAGTAGAGACAGATTTTTTATACCCACTCATGATTTGCTCAATAAAATTCTTCTTCTCAGGGTACTCTTTCAATTTTACTTCCGACTTTTTGATATCAGCCATTCGAGCAGCACAATCAATGGCATCTTGCAAACCACCTACTCTATCTGTTAGTCC
This sequence comes from Synechococcus sp. UW140, assembly GCA_943371295.1. GTDB lineage: Bacteria > Bacteroidota > Bacteroidia > Chitinophagales > Chitinophagaceae > Sediminibacterium. Next base: position 25,735 of record CALRUG020000001.1, read on the forward strand.
AATTTTTTTGGCACTGGTGCCTGTCCAAACACGACCTTGGGCAATACTGTCAACATTGGCCACACCTAATTTTCTACCATCAGCAACCCTTGCTAAAAAAGTAGCATAAATACTATCTACAGCAGATTGAAAAAACCTTTTTTCATTATCGCCTAGCGGCTTACTAATATCTCCCATATCGGCATAAGGAGCAGTTTTAACTCCATCGAATGTGACGCCAATTTTATTCTTAAAGAAAGATTGCATATTGGGCACAACACTAAATACACCAATAGAACCAGTAATGGTATTAGCATTGGCAAAAACAGAATCTGCATTACAAGCAATATAATAACCACCAGAAGCAGCCACATCACCCATGCTTACCACAACAGGTTTTTCTTTTCTAATCAAAGAAATTTCTCTCCAAATCACTTCACTTGCTAAGGAACTTCCCCCACCTGAGTTGATTCTAAAAACAACCGCTTTAATAGACTTGTCGAATCTTATTTTACGCAGGATATTTTTATAACTATCACTTCCAATCATTTCATCATCTCCTTGACCAGACACAATATCACCGTTTGCAAAAACCAAGGCAATTTTTTCCGAACCACTTGGTTCAAAATCGGCAGCTTGCGCATAATCAGAAAGTGCAACAAAATTGATTCTGGTTTTGAGTTCTTGTCTTAATTTCTTACTGATACTGGCCTTAATTTGGTCATCGTATTTTAAGTCGTCTACTAACCCATATTTCTTGGCATCATGTGCAGTTTGAACCAACCCCTTTAAAGCCAATGATCGTAGAACAGCAGTGTCTTTATTCCGAGACATGGCAGCTGCCTGTAAAAAATGGGTGTATAATTCTCCCAACCAAACACCTGTTTGTAATTTATTGGCATCGGTCATTTTTGTTTCTCTTAAAGGCTCCGTTGCACTTTTAAATTTACCTGCATAAAAAATCTGCGGTTGAATTTCTAGTTTATCTAACATTCCTTTTAAGAAAAATAAATTGGTAGAGAACCCACTCCAATCAACACCACCTTGCGGGTTACAATACAATTCATCTGCAGCGCTACCAATATAATATCCTTTCTGTGAAATCACTTCCCCATGCGCAATCACAAACTTTCCACTGTTTTTAAAATCTACCACAGCTTTACGCAATTCTTCACTCGCAGCAAAACCATTGGCATTATCGGCACAAAGAATATACAAACCTTTTACTGCAGAATCTTGCTTTGCATGCTTTAAAAGTTGAGTAACCTGAAATAAGGAAGGAGCAACGTCTTCACCTTCATTTAATAGCTCAGCAAAAGGATCTTCTTGGTATTGTTCTTTAAAAGCAACTGATAAATCTAAGACCAACACCGCTTTAGACCCAATAATGGGTTTATCAGAAGATGCAGCGCTGGTAGCAATTCCAATCAACACAAATACCCCAATTACTGTAAAAAGCACCAAAGCAATAAAGGTTGCGAAAACTATTTTTAAAAATCCTCTCATAATATTGAATTAACCGATTATTTATTAAAGATATTTGATGCTTAGTATACTACCAATTATGCCTCTAGCCTATTTATTAATCGGAAGCAACTTAGGAGATAAAGCAACTTATCTGAAAAATGCCAGTTCATATATACAACAACAATGTGGTCAAATAGTTAAACAATCCAGTTTTTATGAAACCGAACCCTGGGGATTTACCGATCAACCCAGCTTTTTGAATCAAGCCATTTGCATTCAAACCGAATTAGCACCCGCTCAATTAATGCAAACTTTGTTGAAAATAGAAAACGAAATGGGTAGAACCAGAAGCATAAAAATGGGACCCCGTACCATCGATTTAGACATTTTGCAAATTGACCAGCAAATATTCGACACCTCCTTATTACAACTGCCCCACCCTGCCATGCATTTGAGGCGATTTGCATTAATACCCATGGAAGAAATAGCACCAACATTGATGCATCCGGTATTCAATAAAACCATGACCCAGCTATTGTCAGCTTGCACAGACACAACCAATGTGCAAAAAAAAATCATGTAAGCAAGGGCTTAGCAATTAATTTTGACCGCATAGGATAATTACATGAAGCATCAGTTTATTACAATAGAGGGGAATATTGGAGCGGGCAAAACCACATTGGCAACCATACTGGCCAAAAAATTGAATGCGAGAATTATTTTAGAAGAATTTGCAGAAAATCCTTTCTTGTCTAAATTCTATGATAATCCGGGGCAATATGCATTTCCTTTAGAATTGTTTTTTATGGCGGAACGCTATAAACAATTAAAAGAAATGGTGCATACCAAGGATTTGTTTCAAAGCATTACGGTTTCTGATTATTTGTTTACGAAGTGTTTATTGTTTGCGAAAGTAAATTTACCAGAAGAAGAATTTAGGTTGTATCAGAAACTATTTGATATTATTCATCAGCAATTGGTGTTCCCCGATGTGTTAATTTATTTGCATGCGCCCGTAAATAAGTTGCAGCAAAACATCAAAAAAAGGAATCGCCCATTTGAACAAGCCATTCCAGATGAATATTTATTCAATATTCAGGAAACCTATACCCATTATATTAAACAACATAATATCAAAACCATTTTTGTAGATGCCAGCAATGCCGATTTCATAGGCAATGAAGCACATGTTGATATTATACTGGATGCTTTAGAAAAGGACCTAGACTACGGACAACATTATTTTACGCTACCCTAGAACCAAACAATGCCGCAGCCACCAAAACAAACCACCGAAACATTCAAAGTATTGGGCATACCAGAATTCAGGCATTTATTAACAGGTAGATTTTTATTCATCATGGGCCTCAGAATGTTGGGCACATTAACCGGTTGGTGGATTTATGAATTAACCAATGATCCATTTGCCATTGGGTTGATTGGACTCGCCGAAGTAATACCAGCGGTATCCTTGGCATTATACGCAGGTTATATAATTGACATAAGTGAGAAGAGAAAACTACTATTAAGGGGAATTTTATTTTATTTAAGCTGTGCCATTGCATTGTTGTTATTGAGCACCCATTATACTTTGGAACAACTCGGAAAAAACTGGGTAGCATTTGCAATATACATCGTCATTTTTTGCACAGGCATTATACGCGCATTCACCGGACCTCTATTTGGAACGATGTTGGCAGCCATTGTTCCCAGAGAACAATTACAAAGTGCCACTACATGGAACCAAGGCATTTGGTTGTCGGCATCTGTAACCGGACATGCTGCAGCAGGATTTTTAATTGCCGGCATTGGTAACACCGGAGCCTTATTAATTATAGTCAGTTTTATTGCAACTGGTTTTGTTTTTTTATACCAACTCAAAGCCAAGCCAGCATTGAATAAGAAAGGAGAAAAAACAGGGCTAGAAAGTGTTAAAGAAGGATTGCAATTTGTATTTAAAACAAAAGAAGTATTGGGTGCATTGTCCTTGGATTTATTCGCCGTATTTTTTGGTGGAGCAGTTGCCATGGTGCCCGTATTTGCCAGAGATATTTTAGCAGTAGGACCCATTGGATTTGGTTGGTTGAATGCAGCCACCGATATAGGCGCCATCTGCATCATTGTATTAGCTACCATCTTCCCATTAAAAACAAACCAAGGAAAAATATTGCTTTGGTCGGTAGCCGGATTTGGCGCATGCATTATTGTTTTTGCTTTGTCTAAATTATTTTGGCTCTCCTTTTTCGCCCTATTATTAAGTGGCATATTAGACGGCATCAGTGTAATCATCAGGGGCACGATTGTGCAAATGAAAACACCCGATCATATGCGCGGAAGGGTCATGAGCGTCAACTCGATGTTTATTAATAGCAGCAATGAATTGGGCCAATTTGAAAGTGGATTGGCAGCTAAAATAATGGGCGTAATTCCTTCCGTTGTTTTTGGGGGATCAATGACCATACTAGTGGTAATAGCTACTTGGTTTAAAGCACCCGCACTCAGAAAAATGAAGTATTAATAATCATGCGGGCATACGCGAAAAAGCCAGGCATTATTTTACTATTGCCATTAGGTTTTCCATCACATGATACACAGCAGGGCAAAAACTTGAATTTTTTAATGTAATCAAAGGGCGTTTGAGTAATACATCTTCATCAGTATAAGGGAAACGAGCACAATCGGAAGGGCGTTCATCGTAAATACTGCATTGATTATCTTGACCCAAAAATGGACAGGGAGTAGATTTCACCACATAATCCCCATCGGAATCTAAGTTTAAGTATTGCTGTATGAAAGCAGTCTCTTTCATACCCAAGTACTTGCTGATTCTTTTGATATCGGGTTGTTTAAAGCGAGGGGAGTAATTCTTGCAACAATTGGCACAGTCGAGGCAGTTGATTTGCTCAAAAGCCTTTTCATGAAGATCAGGTAATACTTTCAACACTTTGTTTTTATCGGCTTTTTTTAAGAACTGGCCGTACTTTTTTTGGTGTTCTGCCGACTTTTTATCCCAATTAATCATCAAGTCTTCCACGAGTATCAGTTAAACATATTAAGAAATTAATCACAACCCGGTAAAATTATGCTATTCACTCAACAAAGCAGTTAAATTGATGTTCTTACTTATTACCTTTGCGCCACAAAAAACGCCCGTTTGAGTATGAATTTATTTGAGCAACAATCCACCGAATTTCAAAGAAGACATATTGGACCCAATGCATCAGATTTGAATGCAATGTTGAAAACCATTCAAGAGCCCAATATTGAATCATTAATCAGCAAAACAGTACCTGATAGTATTAGAATCAAGCAAGATCTTGCAGTTCCACCTGCTATTAGTGAGTTTGAATATTTAGCGGAGCTTAAAAAAGTGGCGGCTAAAAACAAATTATACAAAAACTATATAGGCCAAGGCTATTATGGCACAATTACTCCGAGCGTTATTCTTAGAACTATTTTTGAAAATCCAGGATGGTATACCCAGTATACTCCTTACCAAGCGGAGATTTCTCAAGGTCGTTTAGAAAGTTTATTGAACTTTCAAACCATGGTAACCGACTTAACTGGTTTACCTATGGCCAATGCATCTTTATTAGATGAAGCAACTGCAGCAGCAGAAGCCATGGCGATGTTGTTTCATATTGCCAATAAAACAGACAATATTACCAAGCCGAAATTATTTGTAGACAATAATATCTTCCCGCAAACCAAACAGGTATTAATCACTCGCGCAGAACCTATCCAAATTGAATTGGTATTTGGAGATTATAAAACGGCGAGCATTGATGAAACTTATTTTGGTGCCATTATCCAATATCCAGCCAACAATGGATCAGTGAATGATTACAAAGCATTCATTGGTGCAGTGCATGAAGCCAATGCATATGTGATTATGGCCACCGATTTATTGGCATTAACTGTTTTAACTTCTCCAGGAGAATTAGGCGCAGACGTAGCAGTAGGATCAGCACAACGTTTTGGTGTACCAATGGGATATGGTGGGCCACATGCTGCATTCTTTGCCACCAGCGACGATTTCAAAAGAGGCATGCCAGGAAGATTGATTGGTGTGAGCATTGATGCACAAGGCAATCGTGCATTAAGAATGGCATTACAAACCAGGGAGCAACATATCAAGCGCGAGAAAGCAACATCCAATATATGTACAGCACAAGCATTGTTGGCCAATATGGCTGCCATGTATGCGGTATACCATGGACCAGTAGGCTTAAAGAATATTGCATCAAGAGTGCATGCATTAGCGAATGCTACAGCAAAAGCATTAAGCAGCTTGGGTGTACAACAACACAATGCAGCTTATTTTGACACACTACATATCAGTGGTGTAGATGCCAATCAATTAAAAACTGCAGCAGAAAATGCGGGCATCAATTTCCGTTATTTTAATGATGGAACCGTTGGCATCACCATTGATGAAACCACTACTGCTGCTGATGTACAAGCATTGGTAAATGTATTTGAACAAGTAACAGGTAAGCAAGCAGCTGCATTGGAATTAAACAATACCCATACTGCATTGCCAACTGAATTAGTTAGAACAAGCCCTTATTTAACGCATCCAGTATTCAATACACATCATAGCGAAAGCCAAATGATGCGTTATATCAAATCATTGGAGAACAAAGACCTTTCTTTGAATACCAGCATGATTAGTTTGGGAAGCTGTACCATGAAATTAAATGCAGCAACCGAAATGATACCAGTAAGCTGGCCAGAATTCGGTGGCTTACATCCCTTTGTCCCCATTAATCAAACAGCAGGATACCAGCAAATATTAACAGAACTGAATCAATACTTATGTGCAGTTACAGGATTTACTGCATGTAGCTTACAACCCAATAGTGGCGCACAAGGAGAGTATGCAGGATTGTTAACCATCAGAGAATACCATAAGAGCAGAAACGAAACATTCAGAAATATTGTATTGATTCCAATTAGTGCACACGGAACCAACCCAGCAAGTGCAGTAATGGCGGGCTTTAAAGTGGTAGTAGTAAAATGTGATGAAGCAGGCAATATTGATGTAGCCGATTTAAAAGCAAAAGCAGAACAATACAAAGACACGCTGGGAGGCTTAATGGTTACCTACCCTTCAACACATGGCGTGTTCGAAGAAACCATTAAAGAAATTTGTGCATTGATTCACGAGAATGGTGGATTGGTATACATGGATGGAGCCAATATGAATGCACAAGTTGGATTAACCAGCCCAGGCATGATTGGAGCCGATGTATGTCACTTGAACTTGCACAAAACATTCGCAATACCACACGGCGGTGGTGGCCCAGGAATGGGACCCATTTGTGTAAACGATAAATTGGCACCATTTTTACCAGGACATTTATTGGGTTATGAACATACAGGATTAGAAGTAAGTGCTGCACCATTTGGATCTGCAAGCATTTTATTAATCAGCTATGCATATATCAAAATGTTGGGCGCAGATGGAATTAGAATGAGCACAGAATATGCCATTTTAAATGCCAACTATATGAAAGCAAGATTAGAGAACTACTATCCCATTTTATATACTGGAAAAAATGGAACCTGTGCGCATGAATTCATTGTAGACTTAAGACCATTCAAACAAACAGCAGGCGTAGAAGCAGAAGATATTGCGAAGCGTTTGATTGATTATGGTTTCCACGCACCTACCATGAGTTTCCCAGTAGCAGGAACCATAATGATAGAACCAACAGAAAGCGAAGACAAAGCAGAATTAGATCGCTTCTGTGATGCAATGATTGCCATTCATGGTGAAATCAAAGACATTGAATCGGGGAAAGCAGATAAGACGAATAATCCATTAAAAAACGCACCACATACACAAGCCGTGGTTTGTGCAGATGAATGGACACGACCTTATAGCAGACAAGAAGCCGCATTCCCATTGTACTATGTAACCCTCAATAAATTCTGGCCAAGTGTAGCAAGAGTCAACAATACACATGGAGATAGAAACTTGATTTGCACTTGCGAACCAGTTTCCTCTTATGCAGAAGAGAATGCATAATTGAAGTAAAATAAAGTACAACCAAAACTAATATGCCAAAGCGCTCCTTTTTAAGGGGCGCTTTTTTTTGAGCAAATCAATCAATTCATTTTTATCGGCCAAAGATTTTTGAAGCAAAGCAATTTGTTCTTGTAATACCTGCACCATTTCAACTGGGGGTTCCTCATCAGAAGCATAAGGCAATGCATGCCGAATCATTCTACCCTTTCCCGTTAACAACCAATGAATATTGAGATCGGGAAAACATTCTTGAATTTTCAAAAGTACTTCAGACCCCATGGTTCCTTTTCCACGGTATTGTTTACCCAAATAACCGTTACTCAAATCGCAAGCGCGTTCAAAAGCATAAGCACTCATTGCATGAAAATGCAAGTACTGGTACAATCGATCAATAATTCGCATGATATCATTTTTTAGGTGTATTGAATCCTCCTAAAATAAAAAGCCTCCTCTATTAACCCGATTCGGCTATTACGGGATTGTTATGTTTTTTGACGGAATCCTTATAAAAAGGCGTTTACTCCATACCAACTGGTGGTGATTTTTGAAAAGGGACGTTAAAACATTTCCGCCCAAAAAGGCTTCAAATAAAATTAAAAATAGCTTAATATAAGCTGCTGACTAGCAAATAATTATGAGTGGTTACCTAAAGTAAAATTAGAGGGAATTTCAGCATACTTTGCAGAAAGTACAAATAATTAGGCTACTCTTTGTTTCAAAAAAAGATGGAACTTGTGGTTTGTACAGTATTAAAGCATTCGTACCCAACCCCCAAGTTGATTGCTTATTAAACGTATACTGTTGCCATTTTATTATTTGAACTTAAAAAAAAAGATATGTCTCGTTTATTAACAGGCATTGTTTTAATCGGGGTAAGTTTACTTACCAGCTGTTCTGGCGGCAAAAGCAGCAGTAGCTCTAAAGGCTATTTGAAAAGCAGTACCCCACAAAACAATCCTGCTGCTAACAATTCATATGCTCCGCCAAGCAATGCCGCATCAATCGACAAAAGTCAATATGTTGCATTTTCACGCGAACTACAGATGAAGCTCATGGCTTATAATGTAGATGTGAAAAGAGTCCAATTTTATATTGACCAAAAATTGATTTTGACCAGAGCATTAGACAGTGCCAAAGCAGAAGTTGCTTCAGGAAGCGTTCGTTTTATCAATGGCAAATTGATTAATGAAATCATTATTCCCGCATATACTCCAGGCATAGTTGAATCAGCTGATTTAAATGGCTTAAGAGTAAGTTTTGAAAACGGCAACTCCTTTTACTTTGTACCAGCAGAAGGTGAAGACAAATTTGTAGTAGCCGGAAACAACTGGGACAATGGAACTGTAGAAATTCCTTATGATAAAAATATTTACAGAGCAGCAGCCGGCGTAACCAATGGCAGCGTAGCAGATGTAAAGTTGGTGGTTAAATTAACCGATGTTACCAAGAGTGACAAGAAAACCCGTACCCTACAAGGCAGAAAGTTGGGTTTATAAGACTTTCAACAAATTTAATCCTTGCCTTAACTAGAAGCACCTTATGGTGCTTCTTTGTTTTGGGGGAACCCCAAACAAAGAATACATCAATTCGGGGGAACCCCAAACGTAGAATAAATCAAATCAGAGGAAGCCCAATATTAATCTTTCTTAAAATCAAACAACGTAGCAGTAAATATCGCGCGCTCGCGCTTCTTGAAGATGACATCCCAATTGCCTTTGTAACGAAGTGTTTTAGGCACAATTAAATTATTACCAAGGTTGGTCATTTCCACTTCCATGCTTACATCAAAATCGTAAACACCGGCTTTATAACTCAATGCATAATTGCGAGCCAATACCGACATGGTTTTCATATTAAACCAAGTAACCATTTGGTCAACCACAATGCGATCGTTTTTAATAAAACCTAAATCGGCTTTGGGCATAATAGAAAATACATAACAGAGCTCACCCTTGTACTCTTCAATATCTAGGCGATAATCGTAGTACTTATGCGCGGTTTCGTCGTAGAGGTCTAATTTATCTCCAATAAAAGGGATACCCGAAATTTTCTTTCCCGGATTAAAGAACAACATTTTCAATTGCTCTTTGTGTTTCTCCAATCCTTTTTTCCCCGACACAGAACGCTTCTTACCCGCAACAATATTGGTTTCCCCACAAATGGTTCCCTTGGTAAAAAACAAACTGGCGTACAATTCAGGTGTGGTATAATTATACTCCCCTTTGCGATCATAAAAATCACCCGTCACTTTTTCTTCTAACACATCCATGGTTCTGCAACCATTGATTCTGTTCTGGCGTGTTTTGCTAGACAGAGAAGCCACCACAGCCCCATTCTTGTCTTTCATTTGAATATCGTTGTACGAGCTGAAACCCAGTATGCGTAAGTTCTTGAAGGCTTTGTAAAAAGTAGTGTCTTCCTTGATTTGCTCTAGGAGCATTTTATAATCTAAGTTATTTCTAACCACCACTTCCGATAAAGTGAACCGCTTTTCATCAATGATTAAAGTACTGTCTTGCGCCAACAACTTTACCGAAGCAGGCAGGATGCAACAAAGCACCAACAAGATTACAAGGAGTGAACGCCTCATTTGGCAAAACTCATTTTATAATCCACTTTAATCTTGCCCTTACTGATATCATTGAGTTTGCCCTGCAACATTTTCTTGCGCAAAGGCTTTAAATAATCAATGAATAATTTTCCTTCAATATGATCGTACTCGTGTAAAATAACGCGAGCAGTTATGCCAGAAAAAGTAGAACGAAACTGCTTAAAGTTTTCGTCGTAATAAGTCATGGTAACGGCTTCCCCACGCATAATGTCTTCGCGAATTTTAGGGATGCTTAAACAACCTTCGTTGTATGCCCATTCTTCGCCATGAATGGCTTCTATTTGCGCGTTGATGAATACTTTTTTGATACCAGGTGCATCATTGTATTTGCCCTGCTCATCTTCTTCTAGGTTTTCAAAAATTTGCTCAGAGTCTACTACAAACAACCGAATATCACGGTTAATCTGAGGAGCAGCCAAACCCACTCCATTGCTCGAGTACATGGTTTCCCACATATCTTCAATGAGTTTAGTAAGACCAGGATATTCATTGGTAATGGGTTGTGCTATCTTTCTTAACACAGGTGCACCATACGCTACAATAGGAAGAATCATGCTATTTTAATTATAATGGGTGCAAAAGTACCCCGAAACAGCGAACCCGCAAAGCCAGTTAGCGGTTTTGCAAGAACTCTTGCAATAACATAGTAGCCGCAATCTGGTCAATATTGCCTTTTTCTCTGCGGTCTTTTTTCTTCATGCCCATATCTACCATAGCGCGAACAGCCAGTTTAGAACTGTAACGTTCATCCACCGTTTGAATAGGAATACTGGGAAAAGCTTTTGTTAAATCTTGAATGGCTTTCTTCACCAAAGGGGTACCATGGGTAGGGCTATCATCTAAATTAAGGGGCTCTCCTATTAAGATCAATTCAACGGGTTCAGTAACCATATAATTTTTCAAAAAAGGAATCAATTCTTTGGAAGGAATGGTGGTTAATGCAGTAGCAATTATTTGCATAGGATCTGTAACTGCTAAGCCAGTGCGTTTACCGCCGTAATCAATGCAAATAATTCTAGCCATTTAAATATTTTTTTGAATTTGGGTTGATTAAAGCCGCCGCACTATTCAGCGATACTATTCAACCGAACTACCAACCATACTGAATAAACAAAGCCGCGATTACAAAAATAGCAAATACCACAGAAGCAATGCCGTTACTTGTCATGAATGCCAAATTCACTTTACTCAAATCATTTGGTTTCACTAAGCGATGTTGATTAATCAACATGCCCACAAACACGCCGTAGCCAATAAAATACAACCAATGAAAACCACCATAGACCCCAGCAATGGTAACACAGGCCGCACTACATACATGCAATAAACGAGCTACCCATAAAGCCCGATCTTTTCCTAATGCAGCGGGTATAGAATTCAATTGATGCGATTGATCAAACTCTACGTCTTGCAAGGCATAAATAATATCAAATCCACTCACCCAAAAAATAACGGCAAAGGAAAACAAGAGCGGCAATAAAGCAAAACTGCCTGTAACAGCTAAGTAAGCCCCGATGGGAGCCAGTGATAATCCCACCCCTAAAACCAAATGACATAAAGCAGTAAAGCGCTTGGTAAAGCTATAAAACAACACCACAAACAAAGCCACAAAAGAGAGATAAAAACAAAGCGGATTAATGAACCAAGTGGCTATTACAAAGACGATGCTATTGCCAATCACAAAACGCAAAGCAGACTCAGCAGACAAAATACCAGCAGGAATTTCACGGATGGCCGTGCGCGGATTCAAGGCATCAAAATGACGATCTAAATAGCGATTAAACGCCATGGCCGCATTGCGAGCAGTAACCATACAAACCAATACCAGCAAGCCTTTCTGCAAAAGTACAGGAGACAATAAATTGGACATTGTGCCCACCACTTCCAATAAATGATTACCCGAAACACTGGCATAAGGAACCGCCAAAAAGAACCCAATGAAAGCAAAGGGCATGGCGAAAATGGTATGCGAAAATTTTACGAGGCTGAGGTATTTTTTAACAGTAGTCAAATTGAATTATTTTAAAACGATGCGTTCGGTAATGGCCCATATAATAATGCCGGCAGCCACTGAAATGTTTAATGAATGTTTAGAACCCAATTGCGGAATTTCAATACAACCATCGCATATATCCAACACTTCATCGGCCACCCCTTCTACTTCATTGCCCATTACAATGGCTAATTTAGGGGCGCTTGATGGAGAAGAATTTGCAGCATCGGTTATTGCGGTTGGATCAAACTGGTCTAAATAAACAGCCCCCTCTGCTTGTTCAACTGCATATACTTTGTAGCCCTGGGATTGTAAGGTTTGCACTGCTTCCACCGTTGTGGGCGTATACTCCCAAGCAACGGTTTCCGTAGCACCCAATGCCGTCTTATTGATATCTCTATGGGGTGGTTGCGGTGTATATCCACATAAATACATTTTCTCCACCAAAAAAGAATCGGCCGTTCTAAATACCGAACCCACATTGTGCATGCTTCGGATATTGTCTAATACCACTACCAAGGGCGTTTTAGGGGCTTCCTTAAAATCGGCTATCGATTTTCTCCCCAATTCTTGCATAGACCATTTGCGCATGGGGCAAAGGTAAACCCATCCATTCAAATAATCTTTGGCAGTTTGTTGCAGAAAAAAACTACATTAACATGCTCATTTTAAACAAAAAAAAGTCAACAGAAATTCTAAACAACAACCAACAGATATGAGAAAATTTGTTCAGCATTCATTGCTATTAGCCTTAGCCAGCCCCATTATGGCGCTTGCCCAAGGAACAGAGCCTGTAGACCAGGCCGTTATTAATCGAATCCGCAAAGAGGGTTTAGAGAATTCCAAAGTAATGGATATCGTATTTAACCTAACCGATATGAGTGGCCCAAGATTGGCCAATTCTCCGGGCTATAGCAGAGCCGCCAATTATGCCATCAATACCCTCAAATCTTTTGGGGTAGAAAAAGCAGAACTAGATGCATGGGGCGAATTTGGAAAAGGATGGGAACTAGAGAAATCTTATATGGCCATGACAGCGCCTTATTATAGACCCATCATGATCTATCCAAAAACATGGACAGCGGGCAATAAAAAATTGCAATCTGCAGAAGTATTGGTGATCAGTGCCAAAGACAGTGCAGACCTCATGAAATACAGCGGTCAGTTAAAAGGCAAAGTAATCATGATGGATCAAATGGTTACATACAAGCATTCGTTTAAAGCAGATGCGGTAAGATATACCGATGAAGAATTGGCCAAGATGGAAGCCGCAACAATGGCACCAGCAAGACCAGTAGATACTGCCGCATTGCGCAGACAACAACAAGCAATGGCACAACAAAGAGGCCCAGGCGGCGCAGCCCGAATGATGGCCATCTTAAAAGATATGGCCAAGGCAGAGGGCGCTGTTGCTTTATTAAGCAGCGGAGGCACTAGAAGCCATGATGGTACTGTGTTTGCGCAAGGTGGTGGTGCTTATCAGGGCACGGCTCCGGAGAATTTTTTAGACATTGCAGTAGGCATTGAAGACTTCAATAGCATTTTACGCATTGCTAAAACAGGTACCCCAGTAAAATTGGATGTGGATGTAAAAACCAAGTTTCATACCAAGGATTTACAAGGCTATAATGTGATTGGAGAAATCCCTGGAACAGACCCCGTATTAAAAAATGAAATCGTAATGATTGGCGCACACTTAGATTCTTGGCAGGCTGGAACTGGTGCTACCGATAACGCATCTGGTTCTGCAGTGATGATGGAAGTAATGCGCATATTAAAAGCCTTGAATATTTCTACCAAGCGCACCATTCGCATTGGCTTATGGAGTGCAGAAGAGCAAGGACTTTGGGGATCTAGAGGTTATGTAAAAAAGACTTTTGCCGATCCAGCAGATATGAAATTATTGCCTGAGCACGAGAAGTTATCTGGCTATTATAATATTGACAATGGTACCGGAAAAATCAGGGGTATTTATTTACAAGGCAACGAAGCATGTAGAAATATTTTCAAAGCATGGTTAATGCCATTCAAAGATTTAGGAGCACATGCCGTAACCATTAACAATACCGGCGGAACCGATCACCAATCTTTTGATGGGGTGGGATTACCAGGGTTTCAATTTATTCAAGACCCAATTGAATACGATACCCGCACCCACCACAGCAATATGGATGTGTACGACCATTTAATTGAAGACGATTTAAAACAAATGGCTACCATCGTAGCGAGTTTTGTGTACCACACTGCACAACGTGATGCCAAGCTTCCAAGAAAACCATTGCCAGCAGCAAGACCAGCTGTGAGAAGATAGGGCAAAAAATATACTACGGGTATCATTATATTTGTTGCCATGGCAAAATCTGGTAACGATACCCCATTGATGCAGCAGCATCGGGCTATTAAGCAAAAATATCCCGATGCTGTTTTGTTATTTAGGGTGGGTGATTTTTATGAAACATTTGGAGAAGACGCGATTATTGCGTCTCGTGTATTGGGCATTACCCTAACCAAAAGAAACAATGGAGCTGCGGCTTCGAGCGAGCTCGCAGGGTTCCCGCATCATTCATTAGAAACTTACTTACACAAGTTGGTAAAAGCAGGCCACAGAGTTGCCATCTGTGATCAATTGGAAGATCCGAAGATGGTTAAGGGCATTGTGAAAAGAGGCGTAACCGAAATGGTAACACCGGGCATTGCCACCAGTGATAAAATGCTGGAGAACAAAAGCAATAATTTTTTAGCAGCCGTACATTATACCGAAGAAAATACGGGCATTGCATTGCTCGATATTTCTACCGGAGAATTTTTTGCAGCAGAAGGCAATGAAGAATACATCGACAAATTGTTGCAGAGTATGCAACCTGCAGAAGTCATATTTGAACGCAGTTACCTCAAGAAATTTAAAGAGCAATATGGAACCAGGTTTTATACCTATACCATGGAGCGATGGATATTTGAAGAAGGATTTGCCAGAGAAAATTTAGTGAAGCAGTTCAATACCCATTCCCTAAAGGGATTTGGGATAGATGCAATGCCAGCAGCCATTATTGCGGCCAGTGCCATTTTGCATTATTTAAAAGACACCGAGCATCCGAACCTGCAACATATTACACAGATACAACGCATTGAACGCGATCAGTTTTTGTGGATGGATCGATTCACGATTCGCAATTTAGAATTACTGCCCCTACAATCGGAAGGCCATACTTCTTTATTGCAAGTGATTGATAATACCGTGAGTGCCATGGGTGCAAGACTATTGAAAAGATGGTTGGTATTTCCACTAAAGAACAAACAACAAATTGAAGAACGCCTAGAAGCCGTTGAATACAGCATTATACAAACCGAACTAAGACAACAATTAGCCGGAGCCATCAAAGCCTGTGGAGATATTGAGAGATTAGTGAGTAAAATTGCTTTAAGAAAAATTGGGCCAAGAGAAGTCGTACAATTGGCCAGGGGATTAGAGCAGACGGCCATTGTAAAAGCCCTATTGAACAATAGCCCCAACCAATGGCTGGGCAAATTATCGAATCAGTTGGATGCCTGCGAAGCCATGCAAACCCGCATCAACAAAGAGATACAAGAAAACCCTGCCGTACTCATTAACAAAGGAGGGGTAATTGCAGCGGGTGTAAATGAAGAATTAGACCAGTTAAGAAATATTGCGAATGGTGGAAAAGAATTCTTGGTAAACATACAAGAAAGAGAAGCAGAAAGAACGGGAATCGGCTCGCTAAAAATTAGTTTCAACAATGTGTTTGGCTATTATTTAGAAGTAACCAATTCGCATAAAAACAAAGTGCCTGCAGATTGGATCCGCAAGCAAACTTTGACTAATGCAGAGCGATATATTACCCCAGAATTAAAAGAATACGAAGAAAAAATTATTGGAGCCGAAGACAAGATCTTAGCGATTGAACAAGACTTGTACAATCAACTCATTACCGATTTACAAACCTATATCGCTCCTATTCAAGTAAACGGAAATATACTGGCCACATTGGATTGCATTATATGTTTTGCAGAAAACGCTTTGCAATACCAATATAGAAAACCAGTGATTCATGAGGGATTGGAATTGCAGATAAAGGAAGGCCGCCACCCTGTGATAGAACGCAAGCTGGCATTGGATGAGCAATATGTTTCAAATGATATTGAACTCAATAAAACCGATCAGCAAATCATTATTTTAACGGGGCCGAATATGAGTGGTAAGAGTGCACTCCTTCGCCAAACCGCTATCATAACCTTGATGGCCCATATGGGATCTTTTGTACCCGCAGCGGCGGCTATGATCCCCCTAACCGATAAAATATTTACCCGTGTAGGTGCATCCGATAATTTAAGTGGAGGTGAATCTACTTTCATGGTAGAAATGAATGAAACGGCGAGCATCATTAATAATATGAGTGAGCGCTCCTTGATATTACTTGATGAAATAGGAAGAGGAACAGCTACTTATGATGGTATTTCGATTGCGTGGAGCATGGTGGAATACATACACAACAGTCCGTTTGCACCGAAGACTTTGTTTGCTACGCACTACCATGAGTTGAATGAATTGGAAGAACATTTACCGCGCGTAAAAAATTACCATATCACGCACAAAGAGCTGAACAATAAAATTATTTTCTTGCGCAAAATGGCCACAGGCGGCAGCACACATAGCTTTGGTATACAGGTAGCAAAAATGGCGGGCATGCCTACTGCATTAATTAACCGAGCTACTGCAATTATGGAGCAGTTAGAGAAAGAGCACGTGAAAGAAGAAGCGGGTAATAATATCGTTAGCGAAGCTGTGCAAAATGCATCCGTTCCCAAAGTACAGTTGAGCATATTTGATGCACATACCGAAACCTTTGAAAGCATACGAGCCAAACTAAATGCGATTGATATTAATCAATTAACGCCAGTGGAAGCATTGATGAAACTGAATGATATCAAGGCTTTGCTGAAATAGCGTTTAGTCGAGACTCAATTAATCTAGAAAAACTAATCCCAAAAAAACTAGTCGAGACTCAATTAATCTATCTGGGCGTAGTCTTTTAAATACTCGAACGGTTCGGTGAGGTTGCCTTCGTTTAAAATAGTGGCGCGCTCAATGATGGCCGACCCGCCTTTGCGTACATCATCCAAAATATATTTGATAAGCTGTTCACCAAAATAACGACTGGCATCACGAGGCAATTCATTGGGCAGGTTACCCACGGCCATGATGTCTACTGAATTAGGCAAATAAGGATCGGTTTTTTGACCAGACAATTTATTCACGCCATACACCGGATCTTGAATGGTTGCATCGCCCAGGTTACAAGGAATAGAACCATGTTTGTCATCGGTAATATCGGCAATGGTTTGAATCTTGAAATCGGGACGCTTCAAGGATTCCATCGAAAACAATCGAGGCACATTGGTACCCCAATAAATCCCATTCATGAGAATATCGGTATGCGCACAATATTGTTCGAATAAACATTCATACTCATCCGGATGCTCGTGAAAATTATCACGATGATAAGTTTTATTGATGCTATGCTGATAAAGATTATTGCCCTTTAAATGCACATACACTGGATAATCAAAGTCTTTGCTCAGGTATTCATCGGGTTCTACTTCCTGCACGTCTAAGAGGTTCATGATTTCTAAAATACCATGTGCCACTCTCCCACTACCCGTCACCGCAATTTTAATGGGGGGCAATTTCAAACCAAAATAAGTATGGATCAGGGCGCGATAGTCTTTGATTTTATGCACCCTTTCTAATTTAAACGCACCCGTACGATTGCCATACGCCATGATGCCATTGTGCGCCCCGACAATACCGGCAAAAAAACCAAAGCCAATGATGCGCTGCCCATCTTTGTGTTCCAGGCATTCATAATCGATAAGGGTAATATTCTTTTGCACCATGGCCTGCATGAGGGCACGGTTATAAGGCTGCATTTTTTTGGTATGCGAAAAGAACATGTACCGTTTGTTCGGAATGAGCTGACTCACGGGCACTTCCTTAATACCCAACAACAAATTACAATCAGAAAGATCATTGGTAATTTCCACCCCCGCCCGCGCATACTCCTCATCAGAATAACAACGATCCGGCGCCGACTCTACTTTCACCACTACATTCTCTACATTCTTGGTAAGGAATTTACACTGCGCCGGCGTTAACGCCACGCGATTATCCGCCGGAATTTTACCCTCTCTAATAAGACCAATAACAAGCATCGAACAATTTTGCACGAATTTAAACGATTGCCCACTCACCTACCAATGATATTTATCATTTCTCGAAACCTTAATGAATACTAAGGGCGTAAATTTGTGCCATGAATTATTTTGAATTATTCGGGATCGAACCCAGTTTCACCATCGACACCGCAACCATAAAGAAAAAGTTTTACGAACTGAGCAGGGCCAGTCACCCCGACTTTTTTGGCGGAGCCACTGCCGATGAACAAAATGCTGCACTAGAGCAATCAGCAACGATTAATGAGGCCTACAAAACCTTGCAGAACAAAGACCAATTGGTCAAATATATATTGGGATTAAAGGGATTGATACAAGAAGAAGAGAAATACCAATTACCTCCTGATTTCTTGATGGAAGTAATGGACTTGAACGAGCAAGTAATGGAACTAGACAAAGCCGACACCGCAGCCGTAGCAGCCATCAAAGCTGCAGCCAATAACCTACAAAACGAAATATATGAAGCTATTGAGCCAGTTATGGCGAATTATTCAGAAGATACTACTACCGAAAAAGAGTTGCTGCAAGTAAAAGACTATTACTTTAAAAAGAAGTATTTAGATCGGATTTTAGCTGGCCTGCAATAGAATATTTTGGAAAATAAGAGTGCATAGGCTAATATTGCACTCCAATTAAAGCCCAGATGGCGGAATTGGTAGACGCGCTAGACTCAAAATCTGGTTATCGCAAGGTAGTGCAGGTTCGATTCCTGTTCTGGGCACAAGCAAAAAATCCCGCACATAGTGCGGGATTTTTTTATGGACACGACCGAAGCTTGCTTTAGGGAGTGGACAGAGAAAAATCCCAGACTTGCGATGCAAGTGGGACTTTTTGCTTGGGTACGCCCCCCTCCTAGGAAGTCGGCGAAACGTAGTGGAGCCGACAATCCTGCTCTTCCTTGCGAATATCCTTTCATCAAAAAGACACATAATTATTTCATCATATGATGATTTATTTATAACTTACTCATCCCAATTTATTCCTCCCCCAATTGTTAGTGTTTGTAAGTGTTTTACTGACCTTGGAATTTTATGTCTGGGAGTCAGGGGGCAGTTCTGTAGAATAAAAATGATAATTAAAAATGAGTTTTAAAATAATAGCAATAAGGCCATTATTTGGTATTAGTACAAAATATTTAAAAAACCTTGTGGCAGGTGAAGTTTATAATTTATGTAATGAATATACCCTTTTAAATAAAAATCTAATACCAGTCTCAATTGATGATGAAGTTTATTCAATTGAATATAAGAAGACCGTTCCTGATAATCTTTATTCTATTAGAAAAATAAACGGCGAAATTATAAATATAAATGTGTCAGCAGTTGTTGGCAAGAATGGAGCCGGCAAAAGCAGTTTAATGGATCTGCTGCTACACTCTGTTTTCGTAGTTTCAAACAATCTTGGCTTTGTAAATCCGAAAAGTTTTCTTGAACCTGAATCAAACACCGCCGAACAAAATGAGCAGCAAGCTTACAAAAAAGAGATAGAAGATATTAAAACAGGTTTGAAAGTTGAAATATACTATTTACTATATGATAAGTATTACAGACTTCTTATCTCAAATGGGCAATTCAACCTTACTTCATGTTTATCTGCAGATAAATATTCATATTTTAGGGAGGATAACATTTCTATAAAAAATTATCAGGAGGTTAATAATTTCTTCTATACTATAGTAGTCAATTATTCATTTTATGCCCATAATTCTAATTACAATAGTTTATGGTTGAAATCCTTCTTTCACAAAAATGATGGTTACCAATTACCAATTGTGATTAATCCTTTCAGGGATAAAGGGAATATGAACGTTAATTCTGAGACACTATTAACCCGTTCTCGTTTATTATCAAACATTCTAAGTATTGCCAACTATAAAAAAATCAACTACAAATCTGCAATAGATAAAGTTGAATTATACTTTGATAAAAATAAAGATTACAAGTTTCTGTCAAATGGTGAAATTCGGTTTAGTCATGGCTTTATTGAAAAGTTCAGAGCCCTTATCCTATCTCCTCTTTATTCCAAGATGTTTGGAGAGTCTGTTTCATACCCAAATACAGATATACCCATAAAGGAATACGCAGAGATATACTTAATAAACAAGTTAATTACCATTCCTTCTAAATATGAACCTTTTAAAGAATTTGACAAACGATTGGCCAAAGTAAAAGAACGGCCTGATAATTATGATTTAACACAAAGTGCTTCTAAGGCATATATTGATGACCTTTATGAAGACAGAAGCCATGTAACTTTAAAGGTGAGACAAACGCTTAATTTTCTGAAAGAAGATATATACAATTTGCCTTCCGATTTTACCTTTAAGAGCTATTTTGACATTGGCTCAGTTGTTCAAAAAATGAACAGTTTGAAAAGAAATGAATGGTTTACAGAATTGATTGACTATTTACCGCCTCCATTCCTGTATAGCAGAATAAAATTCAAAGATAATAGTTATTTTGAAGATTTAAGTTCCGGGGAGAAACAAAAGATATATTCCTTGAATTCTATCATCTATCATCTTAAAAACTTAGACTCAATCAATAAAAATAAATACCGAAATACTGAAAAAAAAATTTCGTCATATCAATCGGTAAACATGATATTTGATGAAGTAGAACTTTATTATCATCCCCAGTATCAGAAAGAAACAATTTCAAGTCTACTCAATTTAATCAGAATATCAAACTTTAAGTATATCAAGAATATAAACTTAATTTTCCTTACTCATTCCCCCTTTATACTTTCAGATATACCTATACAAAACACTATTCTTCTCACCATTGATAAGAAAACTGGAAGAAGTAAATTAATAACGAAGAAAAAGCAGTCATTTGGGGCCAATATTCACGATTTGCTTACTGATAACTTCTTTTTAACCGGTACTTTAATAGGAGATTTAGCAGACCGGAAAATAATGAAATTAATAAACCAAATAAAAAAAGGTACGATTTCAAAAGATGATAAATTGCTTTTGAAACTTATTGGCGATACATTTTTAAAATCAAGTATAGAGCAATTCCAACTAAAAAATGATCAAGATACAAATCGATAATGTTCATCAAAGGAAACAAGAATACGAGATTGCAATAACTGATTTAGTTGCAAACAGAATATTTGTATTGAAACAATCACTATCTCATTTAAATGGGGTGCCTGTTGATTTTACTACAGGGAGTTTTACTAGCTTTAAAGCAGTTACTAGACAAATAGTGAATATTGTTGGTAATGTTATAAATATTTCAAAAGGCCATCAAGTTTATATTAATGAAATAAATAATTACCGTTCTAACCCTAATAACTTAGGCAATATAAATATAGCCAATCTTATTCAGCTATGTGACTATTTATTGGCAAACAATGAGCAACAATTACGCAATCTTCTTGTGGAGGATGCAGTTAATTTAATTAATCTTAATTCTGATATTTTAAATAATCATGGCCTCAATACGCAGCTAAATATTGAAATTATTAAGCTAGCATTTAATTACCAGAAATACGATGAAATCGCCAAGGAAATTAGAATATATTTTAGAGTAAATAATTTTACTAAGTTTTGCTCTTATTGCAATGCAGAACCAGTAACACACCAGACTAACTTTGTTGGCCAAGTTGTTAGATCTTATGAACTGGATCACTTTTATGATAAATCAAGGCATCCTCTTTTGGCCTATAGTTTATTTAATTTGGTTCCAAGTGATCACCATTGTAATGTTACGAATAAATCTACAACTGAATTTACCGATCAATACCATTTAAACCCACATCATATGGGCTATGCCGAACAATTCAGTTTTATCCCAATTGGCATATCTACTGCCTTTGATGTAAACAAAATTGAAACTATTATTTTAGAGGCACAGGGTACATCCTTATACAAACAGATCAATGGACATAATCAATCAAATGAAGAACAAGGAAATTTGGGGAATTTAAATGTATTTAGAATCAGATCTAAATATTCAGACAAGCTGCATCTAGCCAGTACATTACTAAAACGCTTACATAATGAGAATACTTACTTTAAACACTTAAAGAAATATTTGAAAAATCTTGATGGGATTGATAGAAAAAAAAACTATATAAAATGGTATGAAAAGGAATTAGATGTTCAATTCAATTACATAGATTTTAACAATAAAGCATTTTCGAAGTTTTCCCGTGATATACATGATTATTATTTTCAGAATAATAAAACAAGATGGAATAGATATATTCTTGAATTAATAAACACTTAGTAAAGTGTCATTTACAAGACCAAATGAATAAGTCAGGCACGTTTCCAAAACACAGAGAAGACACATTTAAAGAAACTTTGCAAAAAAACCTGCTTTGTGTCAACATACAGTCAACAGATTAAGGTGATAAACATATCCAATTTATAAATCATTGGTATCAAGCACAAACATCCGACAATAGGTTTTGTGAAATTGGGGCATGACCATAAAGTATTTATCGTAAGTACTTGCCCATGAAATGCATTTGTGGACACAAGCGTCTAAAGAATTTAAAGCTGAACAAAGTTCAGGGCATAGAATAAACTCTATACCATAATAAGCAGTAAATTATTTCATAAAATAATGATTTAGTTATAACTTACTTGGCTTACCTATTCAACCCCAATTGTTACTTATTGTTAGTTTTTAAATGGTTCTTTATTTTATGTCTAGGAATGCGTAATAAAGAGTTAAAAATGAATTCAAACTGAAACACCCAAAAACTTAAAATATTTTATGACACAATCGTACATTTTTGAAATACTAGCAATAGATAAAAATGGACAAACTAGTATCACAACAGGTGAATCATTGGTATATGGGCTACTTTTCAGTGAATCACTATGGAAAAATAAAGAAGTTATAAAAATCTCTGATACCCAAAAAATAGTAGATAAGGAACAACAATTAGAACTTAAATTTCAATCTGTTGATACAAGTTCGACATTAAATGATCTAATTGAAGCGGCATTTGTAATAAGAATAAAAGGAGAAAACTATACCCAATTAGAAATATTTAGATATAATTTCCTTGTTCATCTAAGAAGAAAATTAAATTTTACTAACATAAGAATATTAAGAGATGATATTTCAACAAAAATTTCAAATGAAATTTATCCATTAATTAATAAAGTGGAGAATTTACTAAGAAGATATTTAGTGAAGTTTTTCACCCAAAAGATTGGAGTTGATTGGTGGGAAGTAACAGCCCCTAGATTATTCACAGATAAACTAAATTCAAGAAAAGGGAATGAAAAAATATTTAGCAATGTTGTGGACACTGATGTTACTTTAATTGATTTTGACGATTTAGGCGAACTAATTTATAAACAAACAACTGGTTTTAATAAACAAGAAAATATTATATCGAGAGTAATGAACTCAAATACTGTTGATGAATTAAATATTTTGAAACAAGAATTACAAGGCAACTATACCAAATATTTCAAGGAAGCTTTTCAAGATAATAATTTCGAGAAGAAATGGAAAAGCCTATTTGAAATACGGAATAAAGTTGCACATAATAATTTGTTCATACACAATGACTTGGAAACGGCTATTCAACTCACTAAAGATTTAACAGAAATTATAAATTCAGCTGAATCTAGAATCGACGAATTCAAATTCAGCATTGAAGATCAAGAAGCTTTAAGACAAGCAACAATTGATGCTTATAAAGTAGCGGAAAATGAAATAGAAAATAATGAGAAAACTTTGGAGCAGTTAGGAGTTAAAGTTGTAGGAAAAATTGAATTACCAAATGATGAATTTCAAAATAAAAATCAACTATTAATTATTACACAAGAGGATTTACTTGAAGAATTAAATATTGCTGAAAGCAGAATTAATGATAGAAGTTATTTACCTTATGTTCCATTAAAATCATTTGTAACAAAAATATTAGGGAATAAAGGTTACTCCTATGGCCCTTCATATTCTTTAATAAATATTTTAAAAGAGAAAGGAATTATAGAAATATTTGATCCAGTTGATGTTAAATTAATGAATACAATGGAATTTAATAATGGAGTCATTCCAAAGGGAATAAGAATAACAAGAAATTAAAATGAATGATTTTTAATATAAACATCCAAAATTTAGAATTAAAAGTAATTGTTTAATCTAAAAAATTAATTTCAATCTAATTGAACTCTTTGATTTAAATAAACTAAAAAAATCAGATAAAAAGAATGGACCCCTCAACTACCTCTAAAGATTTAAGGCTTAATAATGTCATCCAAGAAATTTATACTGGAGAGTATCAACTTCCCGAATTTCAAAGAGATTATATTTGGAAAGATGCAAATGTAAAAGGATTATTTGAATCTGTTTTACTTGGCCATCCAATTGGTTCTATTTTGCTTTTAGAATTGAATAAAGAAAATCCATTACTCGCATGGGTTAATTTTAGTGAAATAATCCCCCCAGAACAAAGACAATTTGAATATAATGGAACAGATAAAGTTCCTCCAAGGTTTTTAGTTTTAGACGGTCAGCAAAGACTAACATCACTTAGTAGACTAACTAATGGCACATCAGAGAAAATTTGGTATTTAAATTTAAAGACTATTAAAGAAAGTTGGGAAAAAAATAATTGCCCAGAATCAGAAAAAGAACTCAAAGAATGGATTGAATTGGGATTAGATATTACAAGTGCACTTTCTAAACAAAATAAAACTGCAGACCAATTAAAAGATTTAAGAGGCAAAAACCGAAAAATGCCTTTAACACTTTTATCAGAAAAGACAAGATTTACAACTATCTTAAATGAAGTTAGAGATGAGATTAATCAGACAGTAACAGAAAAGAATTATGAAATAAAAAATCATACGAAATTAAAAATTAAAAAAAGTAAAAACGAGTTACAAGAAATAGTTAATGAAAGTTCCATTTGGCTTAAATTTTTGTCAGCGCCGATAAACCGTCTATTTGATAACTATTTTAATTATAACATGCCATCTGTAATTGTTTCAGAAAAAATGGGAATAACAGGTGTATGTAAAGTATTCACTAAAATTAATACTTCAGGTATCGCTTTAGGAGCATTTGATTTATTAGTAGCTGTAATGTACCCTAAAGATATACGCATAAAGCAAATGTTTGATGAAGCAATTGATAAGTACCCTTTGATAAAAGTATTAGATGAAATTTCAAAAAGATACTTATTACAAACTATAGCATTAATGGCCGGAATTTCACCAAAAACAGCTTCTTTACCCGAACTGATAAAACCAAAACATATAGAAAATTTTTGGGATACGGCTTGTGAAGCCTTGGAAGAGGCATGTAATCAAATTGATTTAAACTGTGGATCTGCTTTACAAAAAGGAACAGATAAATTTTTAGTATATTCCCCATTAGTAGCAAGTGTTGCTTGTATATTAAAAGAATTTCCAATAAACATAAAAGATGGAAGATTAAAATTACTTAGACAACATAAATTAAAAGCTTGGTATTACGGTTCTGGGGTGGCTGACAGGTACAGTGATGGAACTGATGCCAAACAAAATCAAGATATTAATGAAATGAGGTTATGGTTTAGTTCGGAAAACATGGAAACAAATATTCCAACATGGTTAAAAGAACTTTGGAGTGATTTTAACTCTTCAAAAAATGCATCATTAGGAAAAGCAATCATTTCCATGATAAACTTTAAGGAACCTAAAGATTTTTATGAAGATAAACCAGTAGGGCCTGCTTCGGTGGTACCGTGCGACTTGCATCACATTTTCCCCAAAGCTGCACTCCGAGAACAAATAATGGCAAAAAGACAAATAAATGATAAGGGTAAAGCAGAAAAAATTATTAAATCGGAATTTTCAGTAGATTCTATTTTAAACCAAACGTGGATTTTTTCAGATACTAATCGAAAAATTATCGCCGACAAATTACCATCTATATATTTAGAAGAAATAATTACTCAATACGGAGGAAAAACATCAGGGAAAAAGAAATTATTAGAAATCATGCAAAGTCATTGTATAAATGCTGAGGCAGTAGAAGCATTACTAAAGGACGATTACGAAACCTTTATACTTGAAAGAAAAAAATCAATAATTTCAGAATTTAAAACAACAGGTTTTGTTCAAAATTTAATTGATCAAAAACCAAATGACATTGATGATGAATAGGGAACCAATAAACTAATTAGTTAATACAAAATATTTTGACCCTGAAATACTTAGGGGAAAAAGACTCATCTATAAACTAAAGAGCTAATTACTTGACAATATCTTACAAATCCAAATTGGAAGTTTGCAAATATTAAAATATTTGAATAGTAATATTTCACAAAAAGAATATTTTCTCTACCAACAAAATCTATTTTTTCTAACCAAAGAAATACTTTAAGTCTTAATAAAACCAAAAGTATTAAGACTTTATTTTAATAACTAAATCCATATCTGAATTTATATACAAAATCAGTAACCGCATAAATTGTTAATAATAATCTTAAAATATAGATTGATTTATTAAATAATGTCTATATTTTTGGATTTAAATGTCCAAAAAATGAAGTCCAACTATACATTACTAACAGGTGACATCATAAGGCAAATAAGAGAGACCAAACAACTTCCATTAAGAAAAATAGCTGCAATACTTGACATTGATACTTCTTATTATAGCAAGATTGAACGTAATATGAAAAAAGCAACAAAAGAGCAAATCCAACAACTAGAATTCTTTTTTGAGTTAAAGAAAAACACATTAATGATACCATATTTAAGTGAAAGAATCTATTTAGAAATATCGGATGAAGATTGTGCGGAACAAGTATTAAAAGTTGCAGAAAAAAAAGTTAAATACAAAAAAAGGAAATAAATAAAATGCAGAAAAAATTTAAGGTCATAGATTTATTTTCAGGCTGTGGAGGGTTCTCTTTTGGTTTTGAATCAGCAGGTTTTCATGTAATATTGGGTGTTGACAATGACAAAGCAGCATTAGAAACATTTAAAGCCAATCACAACAATTCAAAAACATTACTTGCTGACCTACACGAAGACCAAGCAATTGAGAATATAATTAACGAGGTAAAAGGTCATAAAATAGATGTAATAATAGCAGGTCCCCCTTGTCAAGGTTTTTCACTAACAGGTGCAAGGCAAAAAGATGATGACCGCAATAAATTATTTTACTCCGTATTTAAACTTGCAAAAAGATTAAAACCACAAGCGGTTATTATTGAAAATGTTCCGGGACTTGCAACTCTTTATAATGGTCAAGCAAAAGAAGCTATACTTGATGAATTTAAAAAAATGAAGTTAGCATCAAATTTCAAAGTACTATATGCACCTGATTTTGAAGTTCCACAAATAAGAAAAAGAATATTTTTTGTTGGACTTAATTCAAAAATTGGAACATTTGAATTTCCAGATAAAGTTTTACCGCCAGAAAAGTATAATACAACATCAATTGCAATTTCTGATTTACCGTCAAGAGAAGCTGAATTCGGTTATGAAGAAGATAAATATGATAAGCCACCTAAAAATGAATATCAAAAGAAAATGAGAAATGGTGCTAAAAAATTATTTAATCATGTAGCAACCAAACATACAGAACATGTCATCAATGTTATCGCTCAGGTTCCAGAGGGCGGTAATCATAAAGATTTACCCGAAGGAGTTGGTGATAGTAGAAAATTTAATGAAGCTTGGACTAGATATCATAGCAATAAACCCTCAAAAACAATAGATACAGGTCATAGAAATCATTTTCATTATAAATACAACAGAGTTCCAACTGTACGAGAAAATGCAAGACTACAATCCTTCCCAGATAATTTCATTTTTACTGGTTCAAGAACTCAACAGAATAAACAAGTCGGAAATGCTGTACCACCGCTACTAGGCTTTCATATAGCAAAGCAGTTATTAAAATACTTAAATAAAAAATCATGAATATAAAGCTCAAAACAATTGATTTATTTGCAGGCTGTGGCGGGCTATCTGATGGATTTGAACAAACTCAATTATATGAAACACTTGCTTGTGTTGAGTGGGAAAAAGAACCATGTAATACACTTGTAAATCGCTTGCAGAATAAATGGGGAATTAAAAAAGCGAATGAAATAGTTTTACATTTTGATATTCAAAGAATTGATGAATTAATAAATGGATGGGATAATGATTTATTGTATGGTTCAAATCAGGGTCTGAAAAAAATCATCAATAAAAAAAAGGGAATTGATGTAGTTATAGGAGGTCCTCCTTGCCAAGCTTATTCTATTGCGGGAAGAATTCGGGATGAGAATGGCATGAACGATGACTATAGAAACTATCTTTTTGAGAGCTACTTAAAAGTTGTTGAAGAATTCAAACCTAAAGCATTTATTTTTGAGAATGTTCCTGGCATGTTAAGCGCAAAGCCTGGAGGATTATCTATAGTTGATAGAATCACGAAAGCAATTTTCAATAAAGGTTACGAAATAACTAATAACTTAAGAGACAAAGCCTTAATTGATTGTACTAAATATGGGGTTCCTCAGGCTAGGAAAAGAATGGTAATTTTAGGAGTAAATAGAGAATTAATAAAGGAACCCCCTCAAAATGCATTAAACTATTTCTATGATGTAATCTTCCCAATTTATCAGTCAAAAAAAATATCAACGGTTAAAGATGCACTTTTTGATCTTCCTAAACTACACCCACTTGGAGAACCAATAAAAATTGGGAATAAAAAATACTCCCATTCATTCGACAAATTCAAAATTAGGAATCATGAACCTCGTATGCATAACAGAAGAGATGTAGAAACATTTGGCCTTTTAACGAGAGACATACAATCAGGTCAAAACAAGTATTCATCTGCTGAATCATTGAAAAACTTATATTATGAAATAACAGGGAAAAAATCAAACATTCACAAATACCACGTTTTAAAATGGAATAAACCAAGCAATACAATCCCTGCTCATCTTTATAAAGATGGCTTAAGGCATATTCACCCAGATCCTGAACAATCAAGGAGTATAACAGTTCGAGAGGCAGCAAGGCTTCAATCTTTTGATGATGATTTTGAATTTTTAGGAAGTGTGTCAGATCAATACAAAATGGTAGGAAATGCAGTACCCCCAAAATTTGCAAAAGCAATTGGCTTTGCACTAAATGATTTCATTAATAAATTTTACTAGAATGCTTTTTACAGAAAACCTAGAAGAAATAATCTTTAACAGACATCAACTTTTTCAAACTGATGAATTTATAGTTGTTTCTGGTTATCTGGGACCAAAACCTGTACAAAGACTACATACACTTCCATTTAATACTAGAGTAATATATGGCATGTATGGATCTGATGGAATACAAACTAATTTACATGATGCTTTAATCAAGATCCAAAATCAATTTAATAACATAAACATATTCTACTCAGATTTACCTGTACACTCAAAATGCTATGTTTGGAGAAATAATGGTCAAATTATTCACGCACTTGTAGGTTCTGCAAATTTCTCTACAAATGGCCTTACAACACCATTTAGAGAAATCCTTGCTGAGACAACTTTTGATACGTTTAAGCCTTTAAATGATTATATCAATCGGATACTTCAAAATTCTTATTCTTGTTTAGAAATTGTTGTAGTAGAAAAACAAGGCATTACTAATGAGGATAATGAATGTAAAATGTCCCTTTTAATGGATGATGGTCAAACACATAATGCAAGTGGATTGAATTGGGGATATATGGCAAATGGTCAACCTGCAGAAAAACGGGGAATAAATGATGCTTGCATACCGATTAGAATTGAACATTTAAGAATATTCCCAGATTTATTTCCGCAAAAACAAATCTACCCTATACAAGAAGATGGAAGAGGAAGGGCCCAGAGACATAATGATGCGATTGAAATTTTATGGGACGACGGAATGAGTATGGAAGGATTGTTAGAAGGATCGCAACCGTTAGACACCATACTATATCCTAAACAAATTAGTTCTTTCCCCTCAAAAAGTCAAATGGGTGAGTATTTAAGAAATAGAATCGGGGTCCCTTTAGGCCAACCTGTAAGGAGATTTCACTTGGATAAATACGGCAGGACTGATATTTCTGTTTCAAAAATTGGGGATGGAATTTATAAATTTGACTTTTCAGTAAAATAAAATGGTACCTAGCATATTTATATTTTGCTTAAATGATTAAAATATTTTAAAACTTACACAACTTTCAAAATTAATAATCACTTTCTCCCCCCTCACAACCTAATTTTATACACCCCAACCCCATTCCTCGGGATATCATTAATAATAAACTGTTCCCCCTCCTCCGCTTCCTCAATAAAACTAAAAGAAGACCAAGAACTAGGCAGCCCTTTAAAAAGCAACGTAAATTGAAGCGACTCATGGTGCCCATTGTATAAATGCTTCTCAGGCGCAATAGGAACACCAATAGCTTGTAACAAAGGCAGCCTATCCTCAGCGTCATTACCCTTTAAATAAGTCTTAGGACTAATATTAATCCATCCACCTAAATTAAACCTAGGCTCAGCATAATGCGTGCAATGAATAATGGTTTGCTTTTCTACTTCAGGAACAGATACCCATTCCAATTGAACGATGGGTGAATTAGGTTTGATACAATAATCGTCCCCCACTAACTTCACTTCACCTTCCAACCCAAGAATACATTTATCCTTTATCTAAATAGGCGAATGCCCAAAACGCTTAATCATCGCCATTCGTATCGCACCTAAATAACTCTTCAAAAGCTTATTCATAATCATTTATTTAGTTACTTTAATAACAGTTTCATCTAACACAATCTGATTAATAAAATCAATATTAGCCGGTATAAACAACACCAACGAGAATTCCGAAAAAGCCTGGATATAGTTCCCATTCACTTTACTAGACTTAGGAATCTGTAATACTTTTTTCACCAGGTTTGACTGATAATCAACATTCACCTGCACTAAAGGAAAATCAAAAGACTGCTTTGAAAAATACTGAACCGTAGGGCTACTAAATACCAACGCAAGCGGTTTGGTAAAGTCTTTCTTTTTACGATAAGCCAAAGATTGGAAAATCTCTATTTCAGAGGAAGCCAGCTCACACTCAAGGGTAAAACTTTTTTTACGGTTTTTAACTACAACAGTTGTTGTTTCTGCAAAAGGGAATTTTAAATGCTTCATTGCGATTAGGTTTTAAAAGTTAATCGCACCAAGATGAAGAGGAGAAGCTTACAGCGCTTTATTTTGACTAAGTAGTCCTCATCTCAAACACCACCGTGGACTCGCGTCTCGGTTGGTTTCTACTCACGTAGAATCTTGATGACAAAACAAAAGTAGGAAAATAAACGATGTGAAGAATTAAGGGAAAGTTAAATCAAAGGGGGTGGCTGTGATCCCCCCGATTACCATGGGGAGCAATTGTGGGGGATATAGTGAAATTTAGAAATTAGTCTAATAATTGAGCCAATTAATACCCATAAATTTGGTTTCAAACAAGTGACTTCAAATATTTCAGTAACTTTAATACAAACATTAATGTATGAAATACGGAGAAATTAGCATTGACCCTGAAGTAATGAGTGGTGCTCCAGTATTTGCAGGAACCCGAGTTCAGATACAAACACTATTTGATTATATTGAAGGAGGTGAAGACTTAGCAGAGTTTCTAGACGACTTCCCTTCTGTTTCAAAAGAATCAGCTTTGGCAGTTTTAGAAATGGCAAAAAAATCGCTAACATCAGAGAAAATGCTTCATGAAAATTTTGCTTGACGAAAGTTTACCCAGAAAAATAAGACATGATTTTGGCAAAGATCATGATGTTTGGACTGTTCGAGATAAAGAATAGATTAGCTGCCAGTTACTATAGCAGTATTAAAAGGGTCAGACAATAGATTGACTACACTACAAAAATTAATTCCACTTTTATTTCATAAGCTAAAAGAAGGAAATCTTCCCAATGTGATAGAAATATTTTAACATGAGGATATTGATGAAAAATAGAGAAATCAGCCCCACTCCCCCTACACCCTATGTATCCAAACTTATTGATTGACTTCGAGCGTGGCAAAGAGAATTTTGATAACCTAATGGCCACATACGACCTAATAGAAACCTACTAGGAAAGAAAGAAGGATAAAAATTACATTTTATGCATTAGATGCATCATTTGTTAAATCTATTTCTGTGTAATTAAAAATGGATACATCGTAATTCGCCAAAAGTTCCATAAAAGTCCTTTTAGTATATCCAGCAAGATCAGCAGCTTGACCTAAAGACAAATCTCCTTTTTCAAACAACTTTGCTGCTAAAAAAGTTTTAGCGTATCGCTCATCTAAGTCATCAGGTATTTGAAGTGTCAAAGTTTTCATAATATAAATTTACAAATAGGGTCTTTAATGAATTCCTTCAAGTATACAAATATAGCCCTCAAAGATTCGGCAGTAACTGTTGGATAAGACTCAAGAATTTGTTTCTCAGTCCAACCAGCAGAAAATAATTCCAATACTAACTCTACAGAAATTCTAGTACCCTTTATGGTAGGTTTTCCAAGTAGAACTTGATTATCAGAAACAATATGGTCTTGCCAATTCATAAAACAATTTACAAAATTTTAAAATTGCAACCACTAGACAAGATTAATACTTAAAAAAGATCATTCCGACAAACTGAGCCACTTCCCAAATCCCAAAGCTCTAATCCCCCAACACACAAAGACCAATATTCCGGAAGCAATCAACAATGGAGTGTTTAATTACCATGGGGTGCAATTGTGGGGGATATGAAAAAGAATAAACGTTATCTAACACGGTGGCTTTGATTCCCCCTACCCCTTAAGTACAAACACCTAATCTATTCCACCAAGCAATCCCTAGCTTCAAGCCTGAAAAAATAATTTTTCGAAAACTTCACATTTTGTGAACTTTTATTACATTTACAAATGAAACAATGAAAATCAGGTTAGTCACACAACAATCCATTGAAGAATTCATTGAACAAAATGCTAATAGCTTGAATGGCTTTAGAACTTGGTTAACTCTTTTAAATTCTGCAAATTGGGAAGAACCTTCGGACATGAAAGAAACATATAAAACGGCAGATTTATTAGGAAATGGGACTAATAGAGTGATTTTCAATATAGGGGGCAATAACTATAGAATGATATGCAAATATCAATTCGGAGCTACGCAAGTTCATCTTTACATAAAGTGGATTGGCACACATTCCGATTACACAAAACTTTGTAAAAACAACAAACAATATACCATTTCAACATACTAAAATTCATCCCATGACCCATCTACCCTATACCATCATCAAATCAAAGGCACAATACTATAAGTATTGTAATATTCTTGAAGCTTTGGTAGAAAGCAAAAAGAAAACCAAATCCATTCAGGATGAAATAGAACTACTCGAATTATTGATAGAAAAATATGATGCAGAGAATAGCAGCTTTACCAATGCAGACCCTGTAGAGATTATCAAATCACTCATGACCGAACACAATATGAAAGCTGTAGACTTAGCCGAGCTTTTAAATGTGAGTGAAGGGCTGGTATCAGACATGCTGAAATATAAAAAAGGACTATCTAAAGAAACCATTCGAATTCTATCTCAAAAATTCAAAATCAGTCAGGAAGCATTGAATAAACCTTATGCATTAAAACTAACTCCTCTTATCAAAATAAGAACCATAAAAAAACGACCCGCAGCCAGAAAAATAGCAAGGACTTTTTGATTACACGGCAACCCCACTCCCCCCAATCCTCAATAATTTCTCCGAAATATTTTTCAAATAATTCGCTTTTATATTTTCTCTTAGGAAAGAGTTGTTAACCATCTCAACAACCATAGGTTGCTTGACAATAAATTGCGCCAATATTCTTTCTGCTCTTTTAGGAAGGATAGACAGTCGTTTAGCAAGTTCTAAAAAATTGGGTCGTCCATAATATCCGTATTTACTATAAAAGGCAGACTCATAATCTCCTTGATAGAGTTGCAATGCTGTATCCGATTCACCTGGACTATGAATGACAGTGCTTAATAAATCATAAGCAGGACTTAACTGGTATTCACCATCCGTATTGCGGATCAAAGAAAAATTCTTAAGATGGGCATCCCCGTTTGAAAAGACATAATTAAAAACCACCAGTGTGAACAAACGCTCACATGCGGTAATGGAAGCTGGTACGTATTGCTGAATCAGTTTTCCGATGTCTTCATAACTTCCCTGGTACTTAAAATTATCTCCATGGGTGCTTGAAGTCTTGCCGGATATTTGTGCAAAGTCTTCCTGTAAATATTTTGTGCCATCTGCAGCCAAATCAAATCGTTTAGTCAGATAAGCAGGCGTACCATCTTTAAAATATATAAGTACATTTTCGGCAGTAGGAATATTAAAAACCTGTTTAGCAATCTGCATAGTTAAATGCTCATTCTCTGGCACCTGATCAATCTGAGCCAACTGTTGGTAAGGTGGAATGGGTTTGAGTATATAAGTGCCTCCCCTTTCAGTCAGCACCAGTTCTTTATTTTCTAGCTTTAGTGAATACTTCAATTGTACCCCTGAAATTGATAAGCGTTTACTATGCGCTTGAAAGTACGGGAGGTTCACATCTTTAGGCGTATCAAATGGCAATATGGGAGAAGTGCGTAACCCAGCAAACATTGTCTTCCTGCAGGAAAGACAATATCCCTCTTTTACTTCCTTATAACATCCCATGCATTGCATTAGTCAATCGTTTTAATAGTTATAGCACCAATCGTGTCTTCACCGGCAGTTTGCAATAGCCGAGTAAAATCATCGCGTTCATCTATTTTCAAGGTCCTACATTGGATATCCTTATTCACCCCTTCTGCCAATAACCCTTGAAAAAAAGCGAATAAATGGTCTGATGTATATATGGGTTGGTTTTTGGGTAAAGTCAGACTTATTGCAGGTTGAGCATCATCATGATAATAAGCCAGATCATAACTAAAACTAAATTGACCCTCCCGATTTTTAGTCAAGTATCCTGCCAGTTTTCCATTGTTATAAACTGCTCCGGTCATGCATTAATTTTTTTAATAGTTACTACGATATCCAGTCCTAGTACCTCTACAATTTTTGCTAACGTTGAAAAGGAAGGATTGCCTTTACCGGATTCTAACTGGTAGATAGTTTTGGTAGTAACACCAGCCAATTCAGACAAATCCTCCTGTTTTAAAGAAAGGTCCACCCTTCTTTTGGCCACTAATTGTCCAATTTTAGCTAATTCCATCGGTATTATAATTCTTAATTACCCCAATATTAGGCAAAAATTTTCAAATACAAACAAAATAGGT
Source organism: Synechococcus sp. UW140 (assembly GCA_943371295.1). Taxonomy (GTDB): domain Bacteria; phylum Bacteroidota; class Bacteroidia; order Chitinophagales; family Chitinophagaceae; genus Sediminibacterium. The sequence continues at coordinate 61,340 of CALRUG020000001.1, forward strand.
ATTATAATACTGAAATGAAGTTCAACCTAAACAAACCGATTAATCAAATTCTCCAAATACTCTTGCCTACCACTAATTACAGCAGGCTCCCCGGCTTGAATGGCATAACTACGTAAGTCTTCTAATACCAAATTCCCATCCGCAAAATCCTTACCCCGGCCTTGATCAAATGACGCATAACGTTGCGTGCGGAAACTGCGATACTCAGATTGGTTCAATATTTTATCCGCAACAATTAATGCCCTGGCAAATGCATCCATACCACCAATATGCGCATAAAATAAATCAGCAGGGTCGGTACTATTTCGACGAATCTTCGCATCAAAATTAATTCCACCACCCGCAAAACCATCGGCTTCTACAATCACCAACATGGCTTCCACCAATTCATTAATATTCGTAGGGAATTGATCGGTGTCCCAACCATTTTGATAATCTCCCCTATTCGCATCCATACTACCTAATAAACCAGCATCAGCAGCAACTTGTAACTCATGCTGAAAAGTGTGCCCAGCAAGGGTTGCGTGGTTCACTTCAATATTCAATTTAAAATCATTTAACAAATCATACTGACGTAAAAAACCAATCACTGTTTCGCAATCGTAATCATACTGGTGTTTACTAGGCTCACAAGGTTTGGGCTCTATAAAAAATGTTCCCTTAAATCCATTCTTACGCGCATAGTCTTTGGCCATATGCAAGAAGCGCGCAAGATGATCTTTCTCGCGTTTCATATTGGTATTGAGCAAACTCATATACCCTTCTCTACCACCCCAAAAAACATAATTTTCTCCACCCAATGCAATGGTTGCATCTAATGCCGCTTTCACTTGTGCACCTGCATGTGCAAGCACCTGAAAATCTGGATTCGTAGCAGCACCATTCATATACCTTCTGTTACTGAACAAATTAGCAGTACCCCAAAGCAATTTCACGCCACTGGCTTGTTGCTTCTCTTTAAAATAATCCGTAATAGCCCCTAAGCGACGTTCATTCTCATGGATATCATTGGTATAATCCACTGCATCCACATCATGAAAACAATAATATGGAACACCTAGTTTGGTAATAAATTCAAAAGCCGCGTCGGCTTTTTGCTTGGCTCTTTCAACTGCGTCTGATGTTTGATCCCAAGGAAATAAATGAGTGGGTTCACCAAACGGATCAGCACCACTACCACAGAAGCTATGCCAATAAGCGCAAGCAAAACGCATCCACTCTTTCATCGTTTTTCCAGCCACCACGCGACCTTCATCGTACCAACGAAACGCAAGCGGGTTATCACTCTCCAACCCTTCGTAATTTATTTTTCCAATTCCTTTGAAATATTCTTTTTGGCCAAGTAAAATAGACATATCGTTTTTTATTTTTTTGTTATTGTGGGATTATAGCTGTTGAATTATTGAAGCTGTAGCTCCAACTGTTCCCTCCATCCATGATAGCGTTCGTTATATGCTGCAATATGTTTGGGTTCAGTAACTGAAATAGAATGGCGATTGCTAAACGCATCTTGCGCATCGGAATAGATACCCGCACCAATGCCGGCACCCAGAGCTGCACCGATGCTTCCATCCCCCTCATAAAATTCTACTGCCACATCATTCACTGATGCAAATGCTTGTGTAAATACATCGCTTAAAAAAAGATTGGCTTTGCCTGCGCGAACAACCGACGGATTCATTCCATTCTCGCGCATGATATCAAATCCATACCGCATGGCAAAAGCGATGCCTTCTTGCACCGAACGAACCATATGCGCCGTATCGTGTAAATTAAAATCAAGCCCAGTAAATTGTCCACCTATTAATTGATTACCCAACATGCGTTCAGCTCCATTTCCAAAAGGCAATGCATATAATCCATTGGCGCCAATAGGCACCCTTGCCGCTAATTCATTCAATGTTGCATAACTATGTTGAGCACCAGTAATATTTTTCATCCATCGGTTAAAAATGCCCGTGCCATTAATACAAAGCAGCACCCCAATACGAGGTTCTTCACTGCTATGGTTTACATGCGCAAAGCTGTTGATTCTAGATTGTTGATCGTAAGCCAGTTTATTGTTGACTCCATAAATAACACCTGAAGTACCTGCTGTAGTAGCTACTTCACCTGGTTGCATTACTTGCAATGCCAATGCATTATTGGGTTGATCACCCGCTTTGTAACTTACAGGTATACCCTTACGCATTTGTAAGCGTTCAGCTACTTGATTACTAATGGTACCATGATTGCTGAAAACCGGCTGTATAGAAGGAAAGAGGGAATTAGAGAATCCAAAATAATCTAGCACATCCCTAGAAATTTGCTGCGCTTTAAAGTCCCAGAAAATCCCTTCAGAAAGTGCAGAAACAGTAGTGGTTGTATTACGGGTTAATTTCATTGCAATAAAATCACCGGGTAACATCACTTGATGAATTTTTTCATAAACAGCTGGTTCATGTTGTTTCACCCAAGCCAGTTTACTGGCGGTAAAATTCCCAGGAGAGTTCAATAAATGTTCTAAACAACGCTTCGAGCCAATTGCTTCAAAAGCTTGATTACCTATTTCAACAGCCCTACTATCGCACCAAATAATGGCATTCCTCAAAACATTGCCATCTCGATCAACCAATACCAAACCATGCATTTGATAAGCAATACCGATAGCACCAATATCCTTAGGATCATAATTGCCCTTTGCATGGCATTTTAGAATCGCCTGCTGAACATATTCCCACCATTTATCGGGGCTTTGTTCGGCCCAACCTGCATGAAGTGCAATGATTTCTGCTTCAGTCTCCGGGTAAGTAGCAGACGATACAGATTGTTGCGTAGCTGCATCTACCACAGAAACTTTTACAGATGAAGTACCAATATCAATTCCTAATAAAAGCATTTCACTAATTTACATATTATATCAATGAAAATACATGAACACCCAACAAGCATACAATATCTGGTCGGAACAATACGACACCAATGAAAATAAAACCAGAGACCTAGAAGCCATTTCATTAAGAGAACATATAAAGGGGCAAACATTTGAACATTGCTTAGAAATTGGATGCGGTACAGGAAAGAATACGGAATGGTTAGTTACACAAGCCGCCAAAGTATTGGCAGTAGACCTTTCTGAAGAAATGCTGTCAAAAGCCAAACAGAAAATCAACGCTTCTAACATAACATTTATACAAGCGGATATCACCCAAGACTGGAGCTTTACCAACGGTAATCAATTCGACCTAGCCACATTCAGTTTAGTATTAGAACATATTGAAGACCTAGAAGCAATCTTTGCGCAACTCAACAAAGTCATGCAAACCAATGGCATTATTTACATAGGCGAATTACATCCTTTTAAACAATACAATGGATCAAAAGCACGCTTTGAAACCAGTGAGGGAGTACAAGTAGTTACCTGCTTTAATCACCATATTACCGACTTTGTAAATGCTGCAAAAAACCATGGTTTTGAACTCATCAAGATTAACGAATACTTCGACGAGAACAACAAGAATGCGATTCCTAGAATCTTAACGCTAGTATTCAAAAAAAACTAAATCATGCTTAAAAAAATACTTTTTTTCTGTTTTGTCTTTTTTTCAATTACTTATACAACTGCGCAAAATAACACTTCAGCTATTTCATTAGAAAAAGCAATTGAGGATTTTAATGCTGCCTTTAATTATACACCGTATGGTAATAGTGAATATCTTACTAAAATCAGTTTGAACGAAAAAAGGAATATCATCACATTACATTTCCAAAAGAGCAAACCACAAATTTTACTAGAACGCATCGACAAAATGGAATGTATAAAGTTTGGAAAAGACGATGCTAAAATAAGATTGAGTTCTAATAAAATTGGCTATTGTTATTGCAGTAGCGATAACGACTGTAGAGATTATTTTGAATTTGATAAGTTTAATCAGGCAGCACTAGATAAATTCTTTCTTCATTTTGGGAATATTATAGATGCATGGAAACAAGAAAATAAAATAAAAACTAAGGGGTTAACTTATGTAGAAAAAAATGCTAAGATGAGATCTCCTGACTTTCTTTGGGAAATAAAAGAAGGCAAATTGGTTCAAATCATTGATATACCAAAATCTGATTTCAATTACAAATCCGTTAAAAAAATTATTGGCACTACTGTTAAAGTAGGACGTATGGATTTAAATAATGATTTTGAAACATACAGAGGGTTAATTAAAACAGCTGAGAATGAATTAATGGCTATTGACAATGCTTCGATTATACCTATCAACAACAATATCCGCAATACTGGCACACAAACCATTGCAGCCAATTTATATGAAACTAGCGACCCGGCCATTTATGAGAACAAGTATTTCAATTTCAACAAAAAACTATACACTGTAAATAAAGGCGATAACAAAATTGAAGAAATTGATTTTGAATTTGGGAAAGCCAAAACAATAATAGAAAAAGATTTGAACGAAAAGATTATTGCCACAGCAACCAGTAATCGTTATATCTATTTTGCAACAACAAATGGGAACAGGTATTCACTCTATTCTTATGACCCCGTTACTACTGAATCTAAAACGCTCTCGAATAAACAGAATGATTGGTTAACCTATTTAGAAAATGCTGCTACAGGGGAAAAATACGAGCTTTATCTTTCTAGCTTCAAAGATAGAATTGAAATCATTTATTCTGTAAATAAGATAAATAATTCTACAGGCTTCTCTGCTCAGAATAGAAAACACTATATCGTATTTGATGAAGACTTAATAGTCAGGGCTGTGCATACAAACTCAAGAATTAATTCGGCAACTGATCTATTAAAATTCAAGAACTACGGTATCACATATACTGGATTTGGTTTTACAAAGCATAAGCTATTGATGAATATTTACAAAGACGAAACAGGAAAATTCCATCAACTGGCAACAGCAACTTACAACCCTAAAACATTTTCATACGATAGTATAAAAACATACCTCCTAAAACCAGAAAGTATGACAACGGAAAAGATTTTTGAGGCAAAAGGGGAAGTTTTTGCTATAGTATCTTTCAAGGATGACACGTACTCAAAAACAAAGAGGAATCATCTTTATAAATTGAATGAGAAAGGTCAACTTATATCAATTGGGAATTTAGGAAAAGGAGAAGAAAATGATCTTGCATCCATTGCTATCATGGGGGATCATATCTATATAAAATCCTTTTCTGCATTTTATAAATACACCCTCTCATTAGATTACTTAAAAGAAATAATTAGTTATCCTGAAAATGTAATTATACCATCCGACTTATACCCCTCGAAAGATGGGCATCTTATTTTTCGAAAATTTGCAAAGAACCCGCTTGGCCCTTTAGAAAATATGATCTACAACTGGAAAACGGAAACAGTGACTCCCATTACCCAAATACTTAATTCAAATAAAGACTTTAAAGATACAGAAGACCCATTTTCAAAATGGATCAGCACAGAAAAGTTCAATTATGTAATTAAAAAAACTAATGAGAAATATGCTTTGTATAAAATTGATATCAATCAAAATTTAGCCGAACAAGTTCAAATTCCCAATTTAGATTATCTCAAGTTTAAAGAGATTATAACATATGCTTACTCCATTAACATAAACCATATTTTTCTTAAAGTTAAATACCTTGAAAAAAATAAAGAAGTTGAAAAATATTTAGTGTACAAGTGTGAATAAAAAGACAAACCAATTTAAATGCTCCAAATAACTCTAGTAACTCATTCAACCACGTATACCGAAGCCACCGCTTTAGCAAATACCTTACAATCAATTTTAGGCCCTTCAACAAATATTGTATCCATAAACCCCTATCCTAAATTCACAGACAGCTTTAGGGTTGATCTCGAAACGATTGTTCCACTCGATAATCCATCAGCTATAATCCACCAAGCTATAGACATAGCCGACCAAATAGTTTCTCCCTGGCTAACCTATTATGATAGTGACCTAGAAAAAATCGAATTGATTTATAACGAAACAGAAAATACACAAAAAAGACACCCTGCTTTCAAAGCAATCAAATGGGCGCAGATAACCTATTAAAACAGACTATATTTGATAGTATCATTTGATACTATCAACGACCACCCATGAAACCACTTCTCTCCTTAATTGCCCTTTGCTTGATTAACCAGCTTTTCGCGCAAACAAATGAATTAAGCAGCATTCAAAAATACCGAGAAGTCAACACTGCCGCAATAATGAAGGAGTATGTATCCTTCCTCTCCATACCCAACACGGCGAATGATACCATCGGTTTAAGAAAGAATACCGACTTCATTCAACAAATGATGCAGCAAAGAGGCATTCAAAATATTCAACTACTATATGCCAACACACCCAATACAGCACCCGTTGTGTATGGTGAAGTGAATACACCTGGCGCGACAAAAACACTGATCTTTTATGCACATTACGATGGGCAACCGGTAAATCCTGCACAATGGGCAAAAGGATTACAACCTTTTCAACCCAAACTTTACACGAATGCGATAGATAAAAACGGAATACCAATTGATTTCCCTAGCAACAATGTATACCTACCCGATTATCGTATTTATGCAAGAGGCGCTTCAGATGATAAAGCAGGTGTAGCAGCTATTTTAAATGCTTATGCTGCTATTAAACAATCGAACCTACCCTTGCAATACAACCTGAAATTTTTCTTTGAAGGCGAAGAAGAAGCAGGCTCTCCGCACTTAGACCAGATACTCAAAAAATATGCGCCACAATTGCAATCTGATTTGTGGATTATTTGCGATGGACCTGTTCATCAATCAGGTAAAAAACAAATTGTATTTGGTGTACGAGGCGATACCCATGTAGACTTAACAGTTTATGCTTCTAAGAGACCCTTACACAGTGGGCACTATGGCAACTGGGCACCCAATCCTGCATTGCAATTGTCCACACTTTTGGCTAGCATGAAAAACGAGAAAGGCAGGGTAACCATCAAGGGATTTTACGATGATGTAACACCACTAACTCCTACGGAGAAAAAAGCCTTACAAGATGTACCGCCCGTTGATGAACAAATGAAAGCAGAGTTGGGATTTAATACGCCGGAAATGCAAGGCTCATCACTGGGTGAATCCATCAACCTACCTTCATTAAATATCAATGGAATTCAGAGTGGTAATGTAGGAAAGTTAGCATCCAATCAAATCCCCACTTTTGCCACTGCAGTATTAGACTTAAGATTGGTTTTGGGCAATGATTGGAAAAGACAACAACAAAAAGTAATTAATCATATTAAAGCGCAGGGTTTCCATGTAATCAATAATGAACCAACAGAAGCAGAAAGAAAACAATACGCTAAATTAATTAAAATAGCACCCGGCGCAGATGGCATGAATGCCCAACGTACGCCAATGGATTTGCCCATGGCACAGAAAGTAATTAAAGCAGTGAAGTCTACTAGTGCTGATCAAGTGGTATTACAGCCTACCATGGGTGGCAGCCTTCCGCTCTATTTATTTGAACAAATACTAAAGGCTAGAACCATCACCGTGCCAATTGCCAATCACGACAATAACCAACACGCAGAAAACGAAAATATTCGTTTGAAGAATTTCTTCGAAGGCATCAATACCATGGCGGCATTGATGTTGATGAGATAGGAAAACGATTATTCCTTTTCAAAATTAGCTAAATCAGCATCCCAATTGTATTCATTAAATTCAATCGAATACCCTGTAAAGTTGCGCTTAAAAACTTTTGTCATAAGCGCCCTAATTCCACTAGACCCACCAAAATCACCCTTAAACCATAATAAAATTTTACTGGTAGTAATCACTTTCCTTTCTTCATCAATTTCTGTCTCTCCTTTTATAAAAGCAACAGTAGCCATATCTAATTGCTGGTCAATTTTATGGTATCGATAAAACGCAATCGGCGGACAACTCTTGGCTCCACAGTTCAATGCAAAATGAATACGATAATCAATTGAATCAACCGCCAATTCTTTAATTGCTTTTTGCGGTAAAAACTGCGGCAAATAACCCATACTCCACTTCCATCGATATTTACGAAGAATACCATGCTCTATATCATCTAAGCTCAAGCTTAACCCTGCTATTGAAATCAATTGCTCTGTAAATATTTTAGGCCTAGTCTTATTCAACCGAATCGCCAAAATTTGATACCAGGCATTGTACATATTTACCCAAAAAGTTTTTTTAGCAGCATCATTCTTAAGCCCTTCTAATAGTTGATTATAAGTTAAACCAGACAATGCTTTTTCTACTGCCTTGCTATCCGCCTTTATCTTTACTTTATACAACAACTCCCCTGAAAGTTTCAACATAGAATCAGTCATTGGATTGATCATAGCGGCCGCGTTACCAGAATCCATTTGCGATTTATTTACAGGTTGAGCACCATAGCACCAAACGACAATTAAACAGCACAAAGCAAGTAAAACAATAAGAAATTTCAAAGATGTGTTCATGTAACTTTATAAAAATTTATACTAAACTTTTTGCATTTTGTTGAACCATCAAGATTTCCTTGACAGTTCAAGCGCATCAAAACCGCTCCCCATGTGTCTGCTTTACAATAGCACGCACCAAGAAAGGAAAAGGCTTTAGCATGGCTATAAATAAGTTGGTCATCCAAGTTTTACCAAAAAATCGTTGCACCCATCTGCCAACTGTTAAGCGCTTTGCAAAAGTATTAGTCCATGCATTGCTGTATTGCTCCTCCATGGTAATCCTACTTATTTCATTACGCAAAAACGGCGCAATAGCTTCATAAGCAAGCTTTGATCCATGCAATGCCATACTCATACCATTGCCACAAAGGGGCGTAATCATACCCCCCGCATCGCCCACCATGAGTACATGGTTTTCGATTAATGATTTTCTTTCGAAAGAAATCTGTGCAATGGTTACGGGAGCTTCATACAAGTGCACTGCTTTTTCTAAAATTTCTTTTAAATACGGATTGGTCTTTAATACCAATTCTTCCATGGATGCAATAGAACCACCATGGGTTTTTAAATTATGCGCAGTAGTTAAATAACACAAACAGGTTTTACCATCTTCAACATTAGAGATACCACAATACCCGTCTTTAAAATTATGTAAGGCAATAATATCGTTCGGCCAATCAATATCAATATGATATTTTACCCCAATAAAATTATCCAGTTGCTTTTGTTTACCTAAAATAAAAGGTCGCTTCCACTTCACATCTAGATTGCTGCGCTTTCCAAAACTCCCCACTGCTATACGCGATTGAATAATACCAACTGAAGAGTGCACACTAAATATATCTGCTTCAAAAACAATATCATCTACTTTTACTCCTTCTTCAACCCTTACTCCCAAATCTTTTGCTAGATCAACCAATGCGTTATCTATGGTATACCTACTGATACCAAAGCCTCCTAAATATAATGGCTGCTCAATACTATTACCATTGGGTGCAGTGACCATTAAACGGTTCACAATGGGTAATTGCATCTTACTTAAAGGAACGCCTAAGCTTTCAATAAAATCCCAACTTTCTAGACTAATGTACTCTCCACATACTTTATGAAATGGATAATGTTCTTTCTCGAACAAGACCACGCTGAAACCTGCTTTAGCGGATTGAATAGACAATGCCAATCCTGCCAATCCACCTCCAACAATAGCTATATCGTAACGCATATTATACATGGTTGTTCATTTTGGTTATAGAACAAACTAACCACCTAAACGCCCATTTCCATTGAAGCTCATAATGGGTTATGCCAGCAGCTGAAAACAAATTTTCCAATTCCTCTTTACTAAATCCTCTCAGCACCGATAGAGGTGCATCATTTTTTACCAAGTAACTATTCGAAAAAACACTGGTTAATATTTTAATAGAATGATAAGCCAAGGGATGTCTTTGCAAATCGTTTATGAAATGCCCCACTAAAGCATTAGACTTGCACCAATTCAACATCTGCAGTAATTGTTCATCAGTTAAATGATGGCAAAAAAGAGAAGAGAATATAATATGCGGCTGTTGTTTAAGCGTTGCCAGCAAATAGTCGGAAGGAACAAATTCAATGCCTGCATTCTCCTTTCTGCTTTGTGCATACGCAATACAATGCGGATTAATATCCACGCCCATTAATTCCACTTCAATCTGATGTTGTCTGCACCAATCTCGTATTACCCGAAGATTATCTCCTCCACCAGAACCGATTTCGCAAATACGAATAGGCTGTTTTGTGTCCGCAAAATCCAATACATATTTCAACCCTGCAATCGTTATATCATGTCCACCCAATAAAGTATTGATGGTATTCAGCTCTTTCATATTTTGTTGTATTGCTTCAAAAGGAATATCATCCTTATCGAGCAATTCTTTCTCATATGATCGCTTGTTGAAATTAGGCATGGGCAGATGCAATAAAAGTTTCCATGGTTAATCCAGGACCAAATGCAGCCCCAAATATATTCGCCGATTCTCCAGCATGAATTTTCTCCATAATTTTCTTCAATACAAATAGCACCGTTGGCGAAGACATATTGCCATTTTCTTTTAGAACGGCTAAACTATGTTCAAGCTCTGTCCCTTTAAAATCAAGGCTTTTGGCTATTGCATCCAATATTCTTTTTCCACCTGGATGTATACACCAATATTGAATATTTTCTTTTGTAATGCCGGCTTTATCCATGGCCTTATTCATTAAGCTTTCAAAATCGGCTTGAATTAATTCGGGAACATAGCCACTTAGGGTCATTAAAAATCCGGTAGATGCAATCACCCAACTCATATCGTCTTTCCCTTTCGGAACAATTTCTGAATAAAAACTTTTGATATACAATCCTTGCATATCAACATCATCAGACACTACCAATACTGCTGCAGCACCATCGCCAAACAATAAACTAGAAGCAATATTATCTGCACTGGCAGCATCTTGAAAATGGAGGGTACACAATTCAGTACACACCAACATGACCCTTGCATTCGATTCGGATTGGCAAATAGCATGAGCCATTTTCAACGCGTGAATAGCGGCATAACATCCCATAAAATTGATGCTGCTTCTATAAATATTTTTGGGCAGTTGCAACAATTCAATCAACTCCAAATCTAAGCCTGGTGCGCTCATTCCTGTACAGCTCACTGTGATCAAATGCGTAATTGAATAGCAAGCCATTTGATTGGCTAAACATTTTTCTATCGCTTCCTTTGCCATGGGCGCAGCAGTTTCCCCATATAAATTCATTCGCTTTTCAATAGAAGGAATTGGATCAGCAGAACCAACTGGCGGAAAGAAATTCCAATCAGCAGTGTCTTTACTAAAATCGGCAATGGCAGAATAGCGGTAGTCTATTCCACTTTGTCTATATAAGAATTTTAATTTTCTTGCTTCTACTGCATCTAACTGATACACTTCTTGCATGAAAGTTAAAATGCGATTTTGCTCGTGTTGATAGGCAGGCACTGCGGTTCCTATGGATATGATTTTACTCAAAAAGATTCAAAATTAATATAGTGATAAATGCCAAGTTGGTGCATACCGAAGCAATCAAATTCATTTGCATGGTATGCTTAAAATTAGCTGCCGCACTGTCTTTCCAAACCTTATTTGCCCAATAGAAGAAGTACAGTAAGGTAGGTATAAAAAACAGTTGCAACAAAACAAAGCCAGTTATTTGCAAACTGCTTACAAACCAGTATGCCAATAAGCTAAAAGAAACAATATAAATAATTGCCGTAAAAATAAAAGTACCTCTATAACCCAACACAAAACTAATGGTAGTTACACCATCAGCATTATCGGCCTCGTGCTGGTATATTTGGGTGAGTGGATAAAAGCCTCCGATTAAGCAGCTGGCCGCAAATATGGTAGGCCATGGTACACTCGTAGCAAGGGTTTCACTGCACCCATGGTACACCAACCAATAGGTTACCCCTCCTTGAAAAATCACCACTGTTAAAAATCCAATAATTGGATATTGCTTCAATCGAATGCCTCTATAACTGTAGGCCCTAGAAACAAGAATATACAACAACACTCCTAAGGAGAAATAAATGCTCACCAACAAACTCAATAATACCGCCATCGAATCCATTATAACCGTTACGATAAATAATTGGCGGGTGGGCTTTAGCGGCTTCTCTAATCCGCCAATAGCCGTTTCATCTCTGTCCATATAAGAATTGTATCCATTACTGGCAGGATACACCAATATATGCAGGATAAAAAATACCAACAACGCATTCAACCAATTGATTTCAGGCACTTGACTTAACGCAAACCAATAAATAGGCATTAAGAAAAATGAAAAATGAAATCGAAGCAGCTGAATAGTTGATTTTTGCATCTTATGATAAGATACGGCAATATTTGTTAAAAGCTTTCACTTATAAAACAAATGAGGCTTTTCCTTGTAAAGGGATTGAACATTCAAATAAAAGTCAATAGCTTCAACCAACCAACCCATGCATAGAATAATACTTAGTCTTGCCCTTTTCTTTACCATCAACATTTGTTTTGCACAAAAACTCATTCCAGTAGATGCCGATAGCAAAGTATCGTTTGTAATTAAAAACTTTGGATTAAAAGTAGATGGGCATTTAAAGGGGATTAAAGGATCTATCAGTTTTGATCCCAACGCACTAAACAACAGCGCAATCAATGTTTCTGTAAATGCCAATACCATCAATACCGATAACAGTGCAAGAGACAAACACTTGAGAAAGGAAGATTATTTTCATGTAGAAAAATTTCCGTTGATCAGTTTTGTTAGCAATAAAATAACGAAGAGCGGCTTGGCTGGCAAATATTCAGTTGCTGGGAACCTTACTATGAAAGGAATTACCAAACCAATCGAGTTTGATTTTACTGCTACCCCTACCAATATTGGATTTTCGTTTAAAGGATCATTTACCATCAATCGAAGAGATTTTAATGTGGGTGGGAAAAGCCTTCCCTTATCGGATAATTTAACGGTGAACCTAGACATTGCTACCAATAAAAACTAAAACAACATTTATGAAATTATTTTACGCTTTATCGCTTTTCACCATCATCCATTTTTCAGCAAATGCGCAAGAAGCTTCCACTAAAAAAACAGAACAATTGGCAGACCTAACCCTCGGTTTTGGTAGTGGACTATCAACCGTTTCATTTGGTTATTTCAAAAACTGGAATGTTGGAAAAAAACAAAGTTTTTATATAGGAACAGGTGTACGTTTAAGTAACGCTTTTGGCAGAAATCAAGTATTTACTTCTGCACCAGCCAGCTTGGCCGCTAATAATGCCAATGTAGACAGCTTATACAGCTCCAGATCCAGCATTTATGCCTTAAATGCTATTCTCAACTTAGGATACCATATTTCTCCAAAACTAGACCTTGGCTTTAATATTGATTTGATTGGGTTTTCTTTTGGACCATCAAGAATCAAGCTATTCAACGGCAACGGAGCCCAAAGCACTCCATCAGCTCAGCCAACAAGCATGAATATATTATTGGTGGGCAATAATGACCGCGGTACATTGAACTCCGAATTTTACCTACGTTATAAAATATCTAAGCAGTGGGGCATTAAACTGGCCTATCAACATTTTTTTACAGAACTAACTACTACTAATAAGGTTCAAACCATCCCTGTTCAAAACGATCGGTTTAGAAATATTACCAATTTGTTCAGTTTAGGAGTAGCAAGACATTTCTAATTATTAAAAAAAAACAATCCGATTTATTGTTAATTGCTGGAGTTTAATTTGTAATTTTTAACTCTTAAAACAAATTACAATGAAAACATTCAACACTTTTCTAGTAACATCCCTATTAGCGTCTACCTTATTCTTTAGCTGCAAAACAGAAGAAAAAGTAGAAACTGAAAAAACAACTTTTGACCTCGCTACAGCTAAAACAGAAATTGAAGCAGCCAACAAAATGACCATGGATGCTTTTGCAAAAGGTGATTCTGTTGCGGTTGCTAACATGTATGCAGATGATGCCAAGCTGATGTTTACAGGTATGCCAGCTGTTGTTGGCAAGGCAGGCATTCAATCTGTATTTGGTGGCATCATTAAATCTGGTGTGACTAAAATTGAATTAACAACCAATGAAGTTTGGGGCACAGAAGATTTATTAGCTGAAGAAGGTGGGGTTAAAATCTATGTAAAAGACCAAGTGGTTGGCCAAGAAAAATTCATTGTACTTTGGAAAAAAGTAGGCGGCCAATGGAAAATTGTGAGAGATATTTCTAATTCTGATCTTGCGCCACAACCCGCTAATTAGCGAATAATATAAGCTCTACTAATTTTATCCAACTAAGGAGTTTGATTACTTTATTTATTCCCTACACTTCTTTCAACGATATCATGAATAATCTGATCGAGCTCCTTGGTTTCATTCAACAACAAATCTAGCTTCTCAATTTTTTCAGCTTCTGTTAATACATCCGATTCTTTGATTAATTTATACAAACCCATCATGTTCACCATATGCCTACGTACTTCATGTGACTGCTGCCAAGTTATTTGTTTAAGCCTCTCATTTTGTTGAACAATTTGATTTTCTTTTTGCTTACCTGCAGTAATATCATGCCCTAAACATAATATTCCTATTGGATTTCCTGCGGCATCTTTAAACAACGAAAACTCCCAATGCGTCCAATGGTATTCATCTGTTAAATTACTAGGCTTTCTAATTTCAATGGGGAAAGATTTGTCGGGATGCATAAAACATTGCTTTACCACTTCGTCACATTTAGCCAAGTCTTCAGGATGAATAGCTAAAGTGATATGCTCTCCTACAAAATGAGTGCTTAAAAAACAAAACCGTTGTGCAAACACTTCATTTACATATATATACTTCCCTTCTAAATCAGTAACAATTAATGAATAAGTGGTTGAATTTCTTAAGAATTCTGGAAGGCGGTTAATGATTTCTTCTTGGGTCATTCAAAAGGTATAGGAACTCAAATATAGGAGTTTGAAGCAATAAAAAAGCCCCGAATAAATTCGAGGCTTTTAAATAACACAACTAAAATTTATTTTATATCAAAACGATCTAGGTTCATCACTTTATTCCAAGCAGCAACAAAGTCTTTTACAAACTTTTCTTGTCCGCCTGTATAAGTGTATAATTCCGCTAATGCTCTTAATTCAGAATTGGAACCGAATACCAAGTCTACACGTGTGCCAGTCCATTTAACGGCACCTGTTTTACGATCACGGGCTTCAAAACTGTCTTTATGATCATTAGTTGGTGCCCATGTTTGACTTACATCTAACAAGTTCACAAAGAAATCATTGGTTAACACTTCTGGTTGATGAGTGAATACCCCGTGCTGGCTTTGGTTTGAATTGGCATTCAATACACGCATACCACCTACTAATACGGTCATTTCAGGAGCAGTAAGGGTTAGCAATTGTGCTTTGTCTACTAACAAATCTTCAGCAGATACAGTATAACGCTTTTTAGCATAGTTACGGAATCCATCAGCAATTGGCTCTAACACAGCAAATGATTCCACATCTGTTTGTTCTTGAGAAGCATCGGTTCTTCCTGCAGTAAACGGAACGGTGATAGTATGACCAGCGGCTTTCGCTGCTTTTTCAATAGCTGCACATCCTCCTAAAACAATCAAATCTGCCATAGAAACTTGCTTATCGCCAGCAGCTGCATTAAATGCTTTTTGAACCCCTTCTAAAGCATCTAATACTTTAGACAATTGAGCAGGGTTATTGGCTTCCCAATATTTCTGAGGAGTCAAACGGATACGTCCACCATTTGCACCACCACGCTTGTCTGATCCACGGAAAGTAGACGCAGATGCCCATGCAGCAGAAACCAACTCAGAAATTGACAACCCTGTTGCTAATATTTGTGCTTTCAATGCTTCAATATCAGCAGAATCAATGGTTTTATAAGTTGCAACCGGAATAGGATCTTGCCAAATTAATTCTTCAGCAGGAACTTCTGATCCTAAGTATAAAGACTTAGGTCCCATATCACGATGCGTTAATTTAAACCAAGCTCTTGCAAATGCATCAGCAAATAAATCTGGGTTCTCATAAAATTTACGAGACACTTTTTCATAAGCAGGATCTACTCTTAAAGCAATATCAGAAGTTAGCATAAATGGTGCATGCTTCTTATTTGGATTGTGTGCATCAGGAACTGTTCCTGCTCCGCCATTGTTCTTTGGTTGCCACTGATGAGCACCCGCTGGGCTCTTCGTCAATTCCCATTCAAAGCCAAATAAGTTTTCAAAATAGTTATTGCTCCACTTGGTTGGAGTAGTGGTCCAAGCACCTTCTAATCCACTCGTGATGGTATACTCACCATTACCTGTTCCGAAAGTATTTTTCCATCCAAGTCCTTGCTCTTCTAATCCAGCAGCAGCAGGCTCTGGACCTACATATTTACCAGGATCAGCCGCACCATGGGTTTTACCAAAAGTATGTCCACCAGCAATTAATGCTACGGTTTCTTCATCGTTCATGGCCATACGAGCAAATGTTTCACGAATATCACGAGCAGATGCCAATGGATCAGGATTACCATTAGGACCTTCTGGATTTACATAAATCAATCCCATTTGAACAGCTGCCAATGGGTTCTCTAATTCACGATCACCAGTGTAACGCTTATCACCTAACCACTCGCGCTCAGATCCCCAATAAATATCTTCTTCTGGCTCCCATACATCTGCACGGCCGCCTCCAAATCCAAAGGTTTTGAAGCCCATTGATTCCAACGCAACATTACCTGTTAATACCATTAAATCGGCCCATGATAATTTGTTGCCGTATTTCTGTTTGATAGGTAATAACAACAATCTTGCTTTGTCTAAATTGGTATTATCGGGCCAGCTATTTAATGGTGCAAAACGCAATGTACCTGCACCTGCTCCTCCTCTACCATCACCAGTTCTATAAGTTCCTGCAGCATGCCATGCCATACGAATAAAGAATGGACCATAATGTCCATAATCCGCAGGCCACCAATCTTGTGAATTGGTCATTAAATCGGTCAAATCTTTTTTTACTGCCGCTAAATCCAAAGTCTTGAATTCTTCTGCATAGTTAAAAGAAGCATCCATTGGATTAGACAACATCGAATTCTGGCGCAGAATATTCAACTTTAATTGATTCGGCCACCAATCACGATTTCTAGTTCCACCACCTGCTGTTTGGGTTGCTTTAGCAGTGGCTCCTGTGAATGGGCACTTGGCTTCGCCACCTGTATTCATTGGGTTATTTTCCATATCTATATTGTGTTTTTGACTGTTTCAATTTGGATTGCAAAGGTACACCTAAAAAACAATCATGAAACAACATTGAAGTGGCTTTGTTCAATAAAAAAAGCTGCATTTCTGCAGCTTTTTAAACGCATTTACTTTTATGCTTATTTATTGTAAATCTTAACATCGGTTCTGAAACCAAGACCGCTATTAGAATACCAATCTTTATAGCTGGTTCCACCACTTTTGGCCCAGTCAAAGAAATGAAGATATGCCTCACTGAAGGCAGCCCCTTCAATCGGATAATAGAAAGTCTCTGCAAAATTCAATGCCCAAGGATAATTGTCTTTGGAAACATAATATCGGTTTGAACTTGGGTTAGAATCATCATTTCCCGTACCAAATAGTTTTGAATCTGCTAAATCGGTTGGTGCAAATCCTGGCAAATGCACTTCATAGCCTCTTCTCTGATTGCTGATCAGGAATGGATTGTTGTTCGCGATATTTAAAGTAGTCGGAGTAACAGGACTATTAAACTGAATCAAAATAGAAACAGGTGTGCCGGTTGTCTTTTCCATATCTACACGGGTATTTACGAAAACTGCACCGTTTGAATATTTCAGTACCGAATACATATTGTCAATTGGTATTATAACCGCCTTAGATTGTCCGGCTTCCGTACCATTGGCATTCAATTTGGCCAAACCTGTAGCCACATTTTGTCCTGTAACCGATTTAATTAAACTAGGTGCAAAGGAAAACTGCACTCCAAAAGCATTCTGATACGAAGCACCATTGGCCAGTGGTTTATAATCGGCCGTTAACTCCACCACATTATTTTGCGCATTCGATACCATGGTATAGCGATAGCCGATAACCATGTCGTTCATATCGTAATCACCTGCATAAGGGAACAAATCTTCAAAAGCAAGTGTACCCCAGTTATTTTGTGAAGGATAATAGCTTGTATATGCCTTAGTTGGATCGTTTGGAAATTGATCCAATTCATCAAGAACACCATCTCCGTCTGCATCCACTGGCTTTTCTGCTGGTTGTACGCCCTTTGTGTCTATGGCAGTGATTGGGTTAGATGTAGCATATACTACCAAATCATTAAAATCTTGGTCACAACCCGAATTATCTCTTCGTATATCTTCAAATCCAATCAAGAAGGTATTCTGATATTGCAAAAATACATTGTGGTTGCGCAAATCTGGATCAGATTCCGGATTCAGGTTTGGATCAGAGAAAAGTGCTGTTGCGCCAACACTTACGTCTCTTCCATTCCATGCATTTTGAAACAATACCAAACCTATTGTTGTTCCTGCTGTGAAAGTTCCCAATTTCACTTTATCACCAGAAACCATTTCACCACTACTACCTCTTAAACTAGCATTGGGATAAATGAATTTGATTTCAGTGATATCCGCTAAAGTAGTTGGTGGAGTTTTAGTATCATAAGTATAAAAACCCAAAGCATTTCTGTAACCTGCTCCTTCATGCACAAAAGTGATCCATACTTCTGCATCTTCTTTTACATTGATATTGGTAGTGGCATCTTTAGCAATATATTCCGGATGTAATTGCGGTACTTTTTTCTGTTCAGGTAATGAAGCATTGATGGTATTCAACATATCTAGCCCAATTTCATCACCCGGTGTTTCTAGATTATTGGGTCTACCATTACTATTATACGTTCCGAGATAAGAAAACTTGGTATTTGTTTTTACCCCATTGATGTCCATGCTAACCATTCCTCCATTAGAACTAGCAGCAGAGCGGATTATATTCGCCGCATTGGCAGGATCACTATTAGATTGCAATACACCTACTATATTACCAGAATAGCCAGTGGCACCTCCAACAGTGCAGTTCAGTGTATTATCGGTGGTAGTTACCAGTACGTTCTGAATCAATCCTAGATAGTTGGCATCAACTACAACCGTATCCATGTAAGCAGACATATTCAATTTAGCGGAAAGAACTCCCTGCGCATTAGTTACTCCTTTAAAAATCAATTGTCCTTTGACTCCATTTTTTAAACTGTAAACAGAAACAGGAACCCCAGGAATAGATTTGTTTCGATTGGTTAATGCGGTTATTGAAACTGTTACATCTTTAGTGGTGATGTAATTGAACCCATCCGGCGCAATTTTATTGGCAGGGTTGGTAGGATTAGTAGTGTTGTTTTCAGCCACTTTTTTACAAGAGGCAAGTACTAAAAGCGCCAATAAAAAAATGGGAAACGAAGCTTTGATTGACATATGAAAGGGTTTAATAGAATGTTTTTATGAGTTAAAGCTGAAGTACGAATCGGGTGCTAAAAAGCACTTACCGAAATCACCCCAAATGGGTACTGGAGGAATAACTATTTCTATAGTACAAAGATAAATTACTGTTAGGAATCAAGATCAAATTACAGTCTAAAAACAGTATGATTTTCATCATATATGGCTAAATTACAAACTGATTGGTAGCCCAAAAAAGTTTAAACTAATAACAATGGCAAATCATCTTTTGGGTTTTTTATTCTTTTTTTTTAGCCTCACTCCAATAGTTGCGCAAAAGAAAATTTCTAAAACCGTATTCGTAATCGCAGATGGAATTCCTGCGGACCTAATGGAGAAAGCATCCAATCCCAATCTCAATAAAATCATTGCAAATGGTTTTTATAAAAGAGCTTTTGTTGGGGGGATTAAAAACGCCTACAACCAAACACCCACTGTTTCTGCGCCAGGCTACAATAACCTCATCACGGGCACTTGGGCCAATAAGCACCAAGTAGTAGACAACAATATCAAGAACCCGAATTACCAATATTATACCATTTTTCGATTTTTAAAAGAAGCATATCCGCAAAAAACAACAGCCGTGTTTTCTACTTGGCAAGACAATCGCACCAAACTCATTGGAGATGGTTTACAAAAAACCGGAAGCTATACAATCGATTATGCATTTGATGGGTATGAATTAGACACCCTTCAATTTCCGCATGATAAAGCAGCCAACTACACGCTTTTAATTGATGAAAAAGTAATTTCTAAAGCCAATAGTACCATACGTTTTGCAGGGCCTGATTTGTCTTGGATTTATTTACAACATACCGACGATATTGGCCATCGGTTTGGCTATAGCCCTCAAATGGAACAAGCCATAAAAAACTTAGACAAACAAATGGGAACCATTTGGGATGCCATTCAATACAGAGAACAAAATTTTAATGAAGACTGGCTTTTCATTATTACTACCGATCATGGTAGAGATGCTGCAACGGGTAAAAATCATGGAGGTCAATCCGATGCAGAAAGAACTACTTGGATGATTGCGAATATTAATAACACCAACACTTATTTCCAAAAAAACACTCCCGCCATAGTAGATATTCTTCCAACGATGGCTAGGTTTCAAAAAATCAAAATACCAAGGGCAAATGAATATGAATTGGATGGGGTTCCATTGATTGGCTCCGTTTCTTTATCGAATGCTTCGGTGGAAAAAATAGGAGACAGTTTAATTATTCATTGGAAAGCCCATGAGAAAAATACAAAAGTTAAGTTACGAATGAGCACTACCAATTTATTCAAAATAGGTCAAGCAGATTTGTATGAAAAGCTTGCCAATATTGCTGTTGAGCAAGAACGCTTTTCAATTAAATGGGACCCCAATCAACCTTTTGCAAAATTTGTTTTAATAGGCAAGCACAATACCATTAATACGCATTGGATCAACAGTTCGTTGCCACCTAAATAAACGGTTAGGAATTACTTATCGAATATTGTGTAAATATTCACTGCCTACTTTTCCGTAATTATCATTCAAATGTGCGGTCACCAATGCATTTAATACCCTAGGCTCTTTTTGTGAACTATGTCTTTTAATGATGGCTACTTGTTGATTAATCACGCTCAATGGTGCAACTACTGGTACAAACTCTGCCAACACATCATTTTTTAAAACCCCATATTCAAAGTGCTGGTAACAAAATTTTACTTTTTGTCCTTCCGCTAATTGATCTGCATTGCTGATGACTGTTTGATTAAAATATATTCCTCTGTCCGATGAGGGTATTTTTCTCACAATGGTTTCGCCTGCTTTTTCCCACTGTAAATAGAAAAAGTTTTGAACATCTAATTTATAAAAGGGAATAATTTTCAAAGGCAAACCTGTAACCAATAATACACGATGATTGGTTTCTGGTGAATGAAAATAAGTTCGTGGATTATAGCCTTCATAATTTAATGGGCGCGAAACAATTTTATATTCACTCGATATAGGAACAACCTGATCTTTTACTGTCAAATCTTTGCCTGAAGACTTGGGGGTGATTTCTACCCTTCCTCGTTTTGAATGAATCAACACCAATTTAGAATTGGCATCGTTCAATACAATTTTATCCGATGGTTTGAGCATGTCTCCTATTCGAACAGTTCGATTATTAACCGAATTGATTGCACTTCCTTTTATGTAAATAATGTAAAAATTATCTTCTTGCATAAAACTAGAGCCCATCACAAAAATCAATAAGGCAAACAATATTCTTTTCATCTTCTAAAAAATTTAACGCTCTACAAAATTACAAATTAATGCATAGTAGCATTACCGCCCCTATGCACTTGTCCAAACTGGAATGCCTGAACTTTCGAGGTTTTACTGCTCTCTATTTCTACCTTAAAGATATAATCATAATCCTCATCACTCAAGGCTTTAACAGGACGTTGTATCCCAAATGCTTCTATGGTTTCTAATACCGTGTTAGAATGACCAACAATCAAAATTGTTTTCCCCTTTGCAACTTCAATTAACTGCGTTGCTAGTTTAGTTAATTCTCTTGGATTGTATATCTCTAAAGGGGCTGTAAAATGCTCCGCTGTTTGCCTTGTTCTTTTGGTATCGGTTGAATATATGGCCGAGATCTTTTCTTTTTTTAGAAAAGCTGCTAGGTCCAATGCCCGCTGTTTTCCCATCACACTTAAATCTGGATTGGCCCTTGTGGCAAATGCAGTGTCTTTTTCAGCGTGCCGAACAATCCACACAGTGGTTGTTTGAGCGGCGGCTATGCTCCACCCAAAAATTATAAACAACAAACTAGTCACCCCTTTTACCATTTGTATTGATTTCATTTGATTCTTTTTTATTTCCGCAAAAAACCGCATACAGAGCGAATTATCTTTCTAGTTACTGCAAGTTCTTGCAAAACAGCAATTTATTCATTAAATATAATTAAACTTGCACCTTAACAAGTTAATTATTATGTGTGGAATTGTTGGTTATATAGGGCCAAGAGAGGCTTATCCTATTGTATTAAAAGGGCTGAAAAGGTTGGAATACCGCGGTTATGATAGTTCGGGTGTTGCTTTATTGCACAATCATCATATAAACGTTTACAAGAAAAAAGGAAAAGTGGCCGAATTGGAAGAAGCCACGATTGGTCAAGATGTGCACGCACATATTGGCATTGGCCATACCCGTTGGGCTACCCATGGTGAACCCAGCGACAGAAATGCCCACCCGCACCAGTCTCAAAGTGGTGATTTGGCCATGATTCACAATGGCATCATTGAGAACTATACCCAAATTAAAAAGGAATTAGAATCTAAAGGATACCATTTTAAAAGTGATACCGATACAGAAGTGTTGTTGAATTTTATTGAAGACATCAAAATCAATAACAACTGTACTTTAGAAGAAGCTTTGCGCATTGCATTGAAAAGAATTGTGGGCGCTTATTGTATTTTATTGATTTCAAAAGATGAACCTGATACCATTATTGCTGCGCGAAAAGGTAGTCCGTTGGTAATTGGCATTGGCAAGGGTGAACATTTTTTAGCAAGTGATGCTTCTCCGATTATTGAATACACCAAAGAAGTGGTGTATGTGAACGATTATGAAATTGCCATTGTTAAGCCCGACGAATTAATTCTTAAGAACTTAGGTAATGAAAAGCAAACGCCGTTTATTACCAAGCTAGATATGGAATTAGCGGCTATTGAAAAAGGCGGCTATGATCATTTCATGCTTAAAGAAATTCATGAACAACCCAATACCATTCACGATTGTTTAAGAGGTCGCTTGTTGCCACAGAGTTTGCAAATCATGATGGGTGGTATCGAAAATAACATGGAGGCTTTCATTAATGCCAATCGCATTATGATTGTTGCTTGCGGAACCAGTTGGCACGCGGGTTTGGTGGCTGAATACTTAATTGAAGAATTTTGTAGAATCCCTGTTGAAGTAGAATACGCTTCAGAATTCCGTTATAGGAATCCGGTGATTCATAAAGGTGACGTTATCATTGCCATTTCGCAAAGTGGTGAAACAGCTGATACTTTGGTTGCATTAGAAAGTGCCAAAGAAAAAGGCGCATTTATTTTTGGCGTAGTAAACGCAGTAGGCAGTAGCATTGCTCGTTTAAGTCATGCAGGCGCTTATACCCATAGCGGTCCTGAAATTGGGGTGGCTAGTACCAAAGCTTTCACAGGTCAATTGGCTGTTTTGATGATGATGTCTTTGAAGATTGGTTATGCCAAAGGCACTTTATCTAAAGAGCGTTACACACAATTAATGCATGATTTAGAAAGCATCCCTGAAAAAATAAAAGAAATTTTAGCCGATACTACCAATATTGAACGCATTGCTGAAAAATACAAAGACGCTACCGACTTTTTATTTTTAGGAAGAGGATACAATTTCCCTGTTGCATTAGAAGGTGCTTTGAAATTGAAAGAGATTTCTTACATACATGCAGAAGGATATCCTGCAGCTGAAATGAAACATGGTCCTATTGCATTGGTAGACGAAAACCTTCCGGTGGTTTTTGTTGCTACCAAAGATTCTTATTATGAAAAAATAGTTTCGAATGTGCAGGAAATCAAAGCCAGAAAAGGTAAAGTGATTGCGGTTGCCACTGTTGGTGACGAAGTAATTCCTGGAATGGCAGATGATGTGATGTTTGTTCCTGATGCAGACGAAGCAATTGCCCCCCTATTAAGTGTAGTTCCCCTCCAGCTACTCAGCTATTACGTTGGTTTATATAAAGGACTTGACGTAGATAAGCCTAGAAATTTAGCGAAGAGTGTAACTGTAGAATAATTAATTATGGCGCAAAATAATATCACCAAGACCCCCCTTGATGCATTAGGTTACGGATTCATAAAAGACCACCATATTCCAAAGGGTAAGGACGAGTATTATTTGCGCAATATGCAAATGCGCAACGGTATTCATTACCGTACCCTAACGGCTTATGAAATTGAGCAGTTGGTTCGCAATGGCAATACCACCGATAATTGGAACCATATTTTGGTGTCGGATGCTTTTAATCCAGACCTAGTAAAGAATTGTAAATTCCATGGGCTAGTTAGAATTGGGAAACTAGAACCCTTTTGTTTGGGTTTCAGTGATTTAAAAACCCCTGTTGGTTTGTACAATTCTACCATCATCAGTTGCGATTTTGGAGACAATGTAGTCATCAATAACGTAAATTATTTGTCTCATTATATTATCGGAAGCGAAGCCATTATTACCAATGTAAACGAATTGGTTACTACCAATCATTCCAAGTTTGGCAATGGCATTCTAAAAGCCGACGAAAAAGAAGAAGTGAGAATTTGGTTAGAGCTTTGCAATGAAAATACAGGACGAAAAGTGTTGCCCTTCGATGGCATGTTACCTGGCGATGCTTTTTTATGGAGCAGATTCCGAGACGATAAAATTTTACAAAATAAGCTGATTGAATTTACTGAAAAGAAATTCAATAATAAACGAGGCTATTACGGTAAAGTGGGTGATAGAACGGTTATTAAAAATTGCAATATCATCAAAGATGTTTGGGTAGGCTCCGATGCTTATTTTAAAGGGGCTAATAAATTAAAAAACCTTACCGTGAATTCTGGCCCTGAAGGCAGAACACAAATTGGAGAAGGTTGCGAAATGGTAAACGGCAATATTGGCTATGGCTGTAGAATTTTCTACGGCGTAAAAGCAGTTCGCTTTATTATGGCCGATCATTCACAACTAAAATATGGTGCGCGTTTAATCAACTCTTACTTAGGTCAAAACGCTACTATTTCATGTTGCGAAGTATTGAACTCATTGATTTTTCCTGCACACGAACAACACCATAACAACTCTTTCTTATGTGCTGCATTGGTAATGGGTCAAAGCAATATTGCTGCGGGTGCCACTATTGGATCCAACCATAATAGCAGAAGCGCAGACGGTGAAATCATTATGGGGCGTGGGTTTTGGCCAGGTCTATGTGTTAGCTTAAAGCACAATTCCATCTTTGCTTCTTTTACCATGATTAACAAGGGAGATTATCCTGCCGAATTAAATATTCCTATCCCCTTCTGTTTAATCAGCAACGATACCAAGAACGACCAACTCACCATCATGCCTGCTTATTGGTTCTTGTACAATATGTATGCATTGGCTAGAAATGCTTGGAAATATGCAGACAGAGACAGGCGATTTGATAAAACACAAGAACTAGAATACCATTATTTAGCGCCTGATAGCATCAACGAAATTTTTACTGCTTTAGAAAAACTAGAACTATACACCGGTAAAGCGTATTTGCGTTCAGAGAAAAAAACAGATACCGATATAGAAGAAGCAATCTCCGTAGGAAAACTTTTATTGAAGAGCAATAATAAATTAGTAGATAGTTTATTAATTACTGCTGATGACATTGAAAACAGCAAGAGAAAAACAGTTATCATTAAAGTAAGACAGGCCTATAAAATATTTGAAGACGTTTTATTGTACTACGGAGTAAAAGAATTGCTTGGATTTATTAAAACGAATTCACCTAACAATTTGGCAGAGCTCCGCAAACAATTGCCCAACAAGCTTTCTCGCGATAAATGGATTAACCTAGGAGGTCAATTGATGCCGGAAGCAGATTTAACTGAACTCAGAAAAAAAATCAATACAGGTAAAATAAAAGGTTGGGACGATTTACATGCACAGTATGCAGTGAAAGGCAAATTATATGCCTCGCAAAAATGCATGCACGGTTTGTCTACACTAAATGAAATCACCAATCTTCCGTTACATAAATTAGACGAACACCAGTTGAGTTATTTATTCAACAGTGCTGTTGCTACAATGGAATGGATTACCAAAGGTATTCACGATTCTAGAGCCAAAGATTACAGCAATCCTTTTAGAAAAATGGTGTATGAAAACTTTGCCGAAATGAATGAAGTAGTGGGCAAATTGGAAGACAATAGTTTCATTAAAGAACAAATAATGGAACTGAAATCTTTCAAGAAAGAAATCAGTTCCTTAAAGAAGCATTTCGGGGTTTAGAACTTTAAACCAACACCTAACTGAACTTGTTGATTGGTCCATTTTTGCTGGTCAGAAAAATCATTGATATTCTGCAAACCAACATTATAACGACCATATATTCTCAGTACTTTTAAATTCACTTGAGCACCCAACACCATAGATAAATCACCAGATTTAAATGCTTGTTGGCCGTTCTGTAATAAGTTGTCGTCCTTATTAATCAAGACCCCGAACTGAGGGCCTGCAACAAAACTCAATAGTCCAATAGGGCTGTATCGCAATAATATAGGCACCATTAAGTAATCCAATTTAACATTGGAAGGTAAAGTAGAATAAATGGCATCAATATTTGTACCACGCTTAGTTGAAGTTTGGCTCCAAATTACTTCGGGCTGTATACCCCATCGCTTACTGAAGTCATATTCCACAAACGCACCAGCATGATAAGAGAAATCAAATCCTTGGTCGAATGAT
>CALRUG020000002.1:0-67862 GCA_943371295.1 Synechococcus sp. UW140
CTATTAAGTATTTATTGGTTAGGTATGGTATAGCTTTCTTCATAAAAAATGGCAGATAAAAGTAATAAGAAACCTTTATCTGCCAAGTATGATTTGTGCACAATCGTGCAAATGGTTATTTACCGAACTTGATTTTTCCTTTTGGATAAATGCCTGTTTCACCCAACATTTCTTCAATACGGATTAACTGGTTGTATTTAGCCATACGGTCTGTTCTTGAAGCAGAACCGGTTTTAATTTGGCCACAGTTTAATGCTACTGCTAAATCAGCAATAGTAGTATCTTCTGTTTCTCCACTTCTATGACTCATGATGGTATTGTATCCATTGTGCTGTGCTAAAGTAACTGCATTGATTGTTTCAGTAATAGTTCCAATTTGGTTTACTTTAACCAATAAGCCATTCGCAATATGTTTGTCAACTCCTTGTTGAATACGATCTACATTGGTTACAAATAAATCGTCTCCCACTAATTGACATTTGCTGCCCACCGCTTGTGTCAAGGCTTTCCAGCCATTCCAATCGTCCTCTGCCATTCCATCTTCAATTGAAACGATTGGATATTGCTTTACCCATTTTTCCCAGAACTTTACTAGCTCATCACTGCTCATGATTTTGCCGCTGCTCTTATGGAACACATATTTTTTCTTCTTTGCATCCCATAATTCACTGTTTGCTGCGTCCATAGCAATTACAATTTGAGAGCCTGTTTTGTATCCTGCAGCTTGTATAGATTCCAATACGGTTTCAATGGCTTCTTCGTTGCTTTGAATATTTGGTGCAAAACCACCTTCGTCACCAACGTTGGTGCTGTATCCTTTTTTCTTCAATACCGTTTTAAGGGTATGGAAAATTTCTACTCCCCAACGCAAACCTTCGCTAAAGCTTGGAGCGCCGACAGGCATGATCATGAATTCTTGGAAGTCAATTTTATTATCTGCATGGGCACCACCATTTACAATATTCATCATTGGAATCGGTAATGTTTTTGCATTGGTTCCGCCTATATAACGGTACAATGGCAAAGAAGCTTCGTCAGCTGCTGCTTTAGCAACTGCCATGCTCACTGCTAAAATAGCGTTTGCACCAAGCTTGCCTTTGTTTGGCGTTCCATCTAAATCAATCATGATTTGATCTATAGAAGCTTGCTCAGAAACATCCAATCCTACAATTGCATCAGCAATAGCAGTATTCACATTCTTTACTGCTTTTAATACGCCTTTACCAACATATTTCTTTTTATCATTATCTCGTAATTCAACTGCTTCATGAATTCCTGTGCTGGCTCCACTTGGAACCGCCGCTCTGCCTAATGCGCCATCGTCGGTTAATACATCTACTTCTACGGTAGGATTACCTCTACTATCTAATATCTGTCTTGCATGTACATCAATAATGTAACTCATGTTGTTTATTTTAAAGTGGACTCAAATATAAGTATTATGTAGTTTATACACTAATAGCCCCTGTTAAGCTTCTGAAAACTTGCTCTAAACTGTTGTTTTGATTCAATTCATGAATGGGTTGATTGGCCATTAAATTGCCTTTGTGAATGATGATCACCCTGCCACAAATGGCTTCTACTTCTTGTAAGATATGGCTTGAGAATAGCACTGTTTTATTTTGTCCCAATGCTTGAATCAGTTGTCTTATTTCTATAATTTGATTTGGATCTAAACCTGTGGTTGGTTCATCTAAAATAAGCACTTCGGGTTCATGAATAATAGCCGCTGCTAATCCCACCCTTTGTTTATAACCCTTGGATAATTGGCCAATTTTTTTAGTTTGTTCTGGTCCCAGTCCCACTTGCTCAATTACTTTTTTAATTTGTGCTTGCGGGTTGTTAATTTGGTGAACTTCAGCAACAAACTGCAAGTACTCTTTGATATATAAATCATAATAATGAGGGTTCGATTCTGCTAAATAGCCGATTTTCTTTTTACCTGCTATAGGATCTTTGCTGATATTAATGCCATTCACTTCAATACTTCCTGCATCTGGTTCAATGGACCCTGTAATCATTTTCATTGTTGTGCTCTTTCCAGCCCCATTAGGCCCCAAAAAGCCAACGATCTCCCCTTTTTCTAAAGAAAAGGACAGATCGTTCACTGCAATTTGTGTTCCGTATTTTTTGACCAAATGGTTGACTACTAAAGACATTGATACTTTTTTTAAGTATCAAACCTAGTTCATTTTGTTTTTATTTATTTAGATGAATCGTTAATATTTATGTATTTGCTATTTTAAGTTGCTCCTGATTTCATCCATTACAGCATTCAAGTATTTATTAGCTGCTGCGGCAACACCCACTTTATATTTGCTTGATTCTACTGGAATTGCTTGAACATTTTTCATAAATCGATCATCAACATCAAAGACCCTAAATAATCCATAATCATTGCCCCACATATCTACTTTGGCTTGTTCTTCCGCTTTATATTTTTTCTTTTCAATCACTCCATCAATGCTGATGGGCTTTTTTAAGAGCCAATTACCCACACTAATATTAGACATGCTTTGTTTAATATTAAAGCCAATAATTGAACTGCCATTTGCATAAAACCCGGTTGTTCCACTGTAGTCTAAAGCATCACTTCCAATCATCAAATTGGTTTCTGCTACTACTTTTGCACCACCACCGAGTCTTCCCAATAGTTTGCTTCCGCCAGATTCAGCTTCTTGGGCAAATGGTACTGCTATATTTACCATCAATACCATAGCCCCTCCCAATTGTTGGGATATTTTTGGCGCTTTACTAAAGAATGAATTTTTTTCTTTGCCATCATCATTCACTTTCTTTACTAAATAGTCGTATCCCCTTGGTGCCACTGAAACATAACCATCATATTGGGCTTGGCTTAAACTTCCCCCTGTTCTTTTAACCCAATCTTGCAATTCTTCGGCTGCTAATGCTTGTTCTGCTGTAACTATTTCAAAACCTTCTGCTTTTAATTGATTAACCAAGTTTTTATACAGTTCATCTGTTATATCTATCAAATCATTTTCTTGAACACCTTTAAGCCCTAATGATAAACTTGCACTAACAGCACTTTTATAACTTCTGGTATAATCACTTCCCCCTCTAAAACCACCAGATTTTTTTTCAGTATCTAAATACATTGTTTGAAAATTAACCTTGAATTGGCTTATGAATACTTTTTTGGGTGCATCTTTTAATTTTCTTAATCCATAATTATTGATTTCTTTTAAATCTACTTCACCAATGGTTTGCGCAATCAAGCTGTTGCAACAAATCATTAGTAGCGCATAAATAACGAGCTTTTTCATGTTGAATAATTTTGAATGAAGCTATTATAGTCTTGTGCAGCAAACAATACAGCATATGCTGTATTTTAATTCCAATTGTATTTGTGCGCTAATTGTATAGCTTGCGCTTTTGAATTGATATGTAGTTTTTCATAAATCCGACTGATATGTGTACGGACAGTTTGTGGACTGATGAATAATGTGCTGGCGATTTTTTTGTAGTCTTGTCCTTCCACTAAATATTTTAATATTTCTTGCTCTCTGTCTGTTAATGAATTGCGTAAATGGTCTGTAGTGGTTGATGGTGTTGGGTAGGGCTGTGCACCATGTTTAAGCCAAAGCAAAGTTTTTCTTGCAATAGCTGGGCTCATGGGCGCACCATTTAATTCGTATGCATTGTGAATGGCGTCTAATAACATATCAGGGGCATCATCTTTTAACAAATACCCCGAAGCGCCTGCTTTGATGGCTTCAAAAATTTTTTCATCATCATCAAAAACGGTTAAAACAATGAATTTGATGGCAGGGAATCGAATGCTGGCGATGGCAATGGTTTCAATCCCGTTCATGATTGGCATGTCTAAATCTATCAGAACAACTTGTGGCACCTGATGTTTGGGAACTGCTTTAATCTTTTCTAAAAAATCTAATCCATTCACTGCTTCTAATACAATATCAATATTGGCAATACCATGTAAATTCTGCCGAATCATTTTTCGGTTTAAAGATTTATCGTCAACTATGCCAATTTGAATCATCGTACAATAAAGTTGCCTCAATTTACTACAACCTGCAATACTGCATATGCTGTATTTAACTGAGCAATCTAAATAAATGTATTAATTTAATGGGCATGCAATGCAGGGTATACATCATCATCTCAATACTGCTTTGGCCTTATTTAGGGTTCAATCAACCTGGCTTTAAGCAGTACACAGTCAAAAATGGTTTAACACAAAATGCTGTTACAACAATTTTTAAAGACAGTAAGGGCTTTGTGTGGATGGGCACACAAGATGGGCTAAATCGGTTTGATGGAGTAATATTTACACACTATAAACACAATAATCTAGATTCTACTTCAATAAGTGATCAATATATTACTGCTATTGCGGAAGATGGTGCTGGAAATATATGGGTAGGAACTAGAAATGGGTTGAATCGCTTAGATGTTCAAAAAGGTATTTTCGAAAGGATACATCTCAATCCTGCTAAAAAGCAAGTGATTCAATATGTTTTTGATCAACTGTTTACTTTAGTCAATGGTGATCTAATTATTGTTGCTGAAAGTCAAGTTTATCTTTGGAATCATCTTCGTAAAAAATTTAAACAGTTAACAGTCAAAACAACTAGCAACAGTTGTTTTACAGCCAATCAGCAATTTGTATGGCAATATTTGAATGGGTGGTTTTATCAATACGATCCAACCTCTGGAAAGCTGTTGCAACAAGTGCATCTAACAAATAAAGGACAAAGCTTTTTTCATGCGACCAAAATCTATCACAACAAAACGAATATTATTTGGGTAGTGAATGAATCGGTAGAATCAAAGCCAATCATTAAACTGTTTGATATCAAAACCCTAAGTTGGCTAAAGGACAGCATTGTGTTAAATGAAAAAATCAATCAAATCAATTTTGATAATCAAAACAATGCCTGGATTGCCAGTTTATCTGGCGTGATTAAAGTTAATGAACAATTAAAACCGGTTTTTTGGAAGACTGATCAATTGCCAGAAGCTTTGAATCAATCCAATGCAGTATTGAATAGTTATCATGATGCATCTGGTTTAATATGGATTGGGTTTGCCAATAACGGCGCTTTGTTATATAATCCTGCTGCTAGTTCATTTGCATTAATTCAGCCAAAACAAAAGCGTGAAACCGTGTTTACTTATGCGCAAGATTCTTTAGGTTATGAATGGATTGCGGCTGTATCTGGTTTATACAAAAGGCTGCCATCCACCAATCAAACTCAATTGGTTATTCCTAAAAAAATAAGAGCATTAACAGCAGGAGATCGAGGCATTGTTTGGGCTGCTATAGAAAATGAAGGTTTGTATAAAATTCTCCCAAAAGGTCAACCAGTTTTGGTGGCTAGTGTGCAAAATAATCGGTTAACGGATAACACCATTTTTCATTTAAATATCGATACCAAAAACCATCACTTGTTTATTTCTACAAAGTCTGGCTTATATATGTTGAATGTACAAAACGAGCAAAACATTGCATACTCAGCTCAAGCAATTTCAGCCGCTCAAAAAATTACGGGGTCTTATGTATTACATTCCTTTACTGATCATTTAAGCAGAACATGGGTAAGCACGAATGCTGGGATTGATGTGTTGGATCAATTTGGGAAACGTTTGTTCTTTTTTGCTACTGACAACGATCAAAGTCAATATATCAAAAGAACCATAGTAACAGGTTGTACAGAAGACCGCAAGGGACAAATTTGGATTGCTACTTTAAGTAACGGTGTTTACAAATGGATGAATGGACAGTTCACGCATTATGATGTAACTAATGGATTGTCTGGTAATATTGTTACTGGAATAATGGCCGATGAAACAAATCGAATTTGGGTTGCTACAACAACTGGTATGAATATCATTGATCAGGAAAAAAAACAAATTGATGCAATCACAGATCAAAATGGTATACCTGCTTCTGATTTTTTGTTGGGTAGCTTTACCAAGAATAGTGCTGGTCAATTATTGTTGGGAAGTTCTGAAGGGCTAGTGGTCATCAATCCCACCAAAATAAATCCTATTGTACACCAACTCAATTGTTCTATCGTTCAGGCTGCTATTAATTATTCACCAGTTGCCATTGCCAAGCATTTTCAGTTAAATGCCGAGGACAAATCTATTTCTTTTGAAATAGCAGCTCCAAGTTTTATTAATGCTGATAAAGTGATTTACCAATATCGATGTATTGGTTTGGTAGACAAGTGGGTAACCATTGGCGCCAACAACAAGCGATTTGGGTTTACCAATCTGCCTTTTAAACAATTGACTTTGGAGATAAGGGCTGCAGAAAATATGGCTCAATTGTCTAAAGCAATTATTACCCAATATACCATAAATCGTACCCCCCCTTTTTGGCAGAATTGGTATTTTTTAGTGCCATCAATTGGAGCAGTATTGGTTTGTATTATTTTGTTCATTCGTTTTTTGACCAAAAGAAAATTACAAAGACAATTACAGGAAGCTGCTATTCAACAGGGTATTTATAAAGAGCGAGAGCGCATTTCTAGAGATTTGCACGATCATTTAGGTGCTTATGCTGCCGCCATCAAATCGAATATTGTGCAACTCGAAAAAATGGATGCACATACCAATGATACCATGCTTCAATTAAAAGGGAACGCTGAAGATATGGTGAATGCGCTTCGAGAAACCATCTGGGTCATGCAATACGAACAAATCAGCATGACAGCATTAAGTGATCGGTTTAAAAATTTGGTAAATCGCATTGCGCCTAATTATCCAACCATTCAAATCAATGTAAAAGACCAATTTATTATTGAGAAATTGTTAAGCCCGGGAGAAAGCATTCATTTGTTGCGCATCATGCAAGAAGCCTTAACGAATGCACTGAAACATTCGCAATGTTCCCAAATTGATATTGAGATTACCATTGATGATCCTATTGAGGTAATTATACATGACAATGGTATTGGGTTCAATTTAAGCCAAGGAGCAAATGGTTATGGGCTACAAAATATCAAGGATCGAGGGGCTGAAGCTGGCTTAACCCTAGATATTCGCTCTGAAATTGGTAAAGGTACCCGAATAAGCTTGCGTTTCTAGGTGTTTAAACCCTTCTAAAACCGTACTTTTGCAGTCCGAAAATGAATTTTATATGCTGAATAAGCTTGAAGCCATAAAAGCAAGATTTGATCAAGTGGGTATTGCGCTCACCAACCCAGAAATTATTAATAACCAGAAGGAATTTGGCGTTTATAGTAAGGAGTATCGTTCTTTAGAAAAGATTGTAAAACCCTATGAAGAATACATGCGGGTTTTGGCTGATCATAAATATGCTAAAGAAGGTTTGAATAGTTCTGATGAAGACATGCGTGAATTGGCTAAAATGGAATTGCCTGAATTAGAAATCCGCAAGGAAGAATTGGAAAAGGAGCTAACCAAACTACTGATCCCTAAAGATCCTCAAGACGATAAGAATGCCATTTTGGAAATACGCGCTGGAACGGGTGGAGACGAAGCCAGTTTATTCGCGGGTGATTTGTTGGGCATGTATTTAAAATATTGTTCTAAGAAGGGATGGAAAACGGCTGTTGTTAGTGAAAGTGAAGGTACAGTTGGTGGATATAAAGAAGTAGTAGTTGAAGTAAGTGGGGAAGATGTGTATGGTACATTAAAGTTTGAAAGCGGTGTTCACCGTGTTCAAAGGGTTCCGAATACCGAGACTCAAGGCCGTGTGCATACTTCGGCTGCAACAGTTGCAGTAATGCCTGAAGCGGAAGAAGTAGACTTTGAATTGAAAGAAAGCGATGTTAAAATGGAAACTGCCCGAAGCGGTGGGGCAGGTGGTCAGAACGTTAATAAAGTAGAAACAAAGGTTTTCTTAACGCATATTCCTACAGGTGTAGTAGTGGTTTGTCAAACGGAAAGATCTCAGTTGGGTAACAGAGAGAAAGCAATGACCATGCTAAGAACCAAGTTATATGAAGAGCAAGTAAGAAAACAGGAAGACGAGATCTCTAGGCAAAGAAAAACTTTAGTGAGTACTGGAGACCGCAGTGCTAAAATCAGAACCTATAACTGGCCACAGGGTAGGGTTACTGATCATAGAATTGGACTCACTTCTTATAATTTAGATGCGGTTATTAATGGGGACATTGATGAATTCATTGAAGCATTGCAAATGGCAGAAAATGCCGAGAAGATGACAAATCAATAAACTTTCTTAACTTAACAGTATGAACAAAGTAATTATTTCAACTTGTTTTGTATTGTTATCT
The DNA here is from genome assembly GCA_943371295.1 of Synechococcus sp. UW140. Classification (GTDB taxonomy): domain Bacteria; phylum Bacteroidota; class Bacteroidia; order Chitinophagales; family Chitinophagaceae; genus Sediminibacterium. Next base: position 8,256 of record CALRUG020000002.1, read on the forward strand.
AGCCTTCTGGCTGCTCAGGATACAGGTGGAAGAATTTTCCTAAAAGATGCGAATGGAGTAGATTTGAGATCTGCAGCTGCAACTATTGATAATACTGCCTATCTCTTTCATCCTGATTATTTAAAAGCAAGATTATACACGAAAGAAGGCAAGTTATTAGGGGATGTAAAGTATAAACTACTATTGCAGGATAGCCGATTGTTTTATTTAGGTTCAGACGGAAGTGATATGGAAGTAACTAGTCCTATCATTCGTGTTGAATTTGATTTGCCCAATGGTAGCATTGCTGTTTTCGAAAAAGGATTTCAAGCTATTGATAACTTAACCAATAACAACTTTTATCAGGTCTTGATTGAAGGCAAAGCGAAGCTATTGCTTGATACCAAATTTATAACTGAAACAAAACAAGTATACGGCACTGGTGCTGTTACCAATACCGAAAAGCTTTTGAATTACTATGGTGTTGTTGGTAGCAAAATAGTAAAGCTATCTAAGGCCGAAGATGTACTTAAATTAATGGAGGATAAGTCTGTTGAAATGGCTGACTTCATGAAGAAAGAAAAAACCAAGTTTAAAAAACAATCAGACTTAGAAAAACTATTCAATTATTACAATCAATTAGTTAAATAGAAAGTAATAATTGCAAGCTTAGTTATTGATGATTTGATCTGCTTCCTGCTTCATTTTTAATTCCCATTTCCAAGCCGTATCCATCATTTCTTTGATGCCATATTTAATATTCCAGCCAAGCTTTGTAACTGCTGCATCGTTATTTGCATAAATGGCTACAACATCACCTGCTCTGCGTGGACCAATTTCATAATTCAACTTCACATTGCTTACTTCCTCAAATGTATGGATAGCTTCTAACACACTTACGCCATCACCTGTGCCTAAATTGAATACATCGCATTTGGTTTCATTTTTCTCATTCAATAAATATTGAATGGCCAAAGTATGGGCATGGGCAATATCTGAAACATGAATATAATCTCTTACACAGGAACCATCTTTAGTAGGGTAGTCACTTCCGTGAACCCACATTTTGGGTAATTTTCCGATTGCGGTTTGTGTAATTGCTGGAACTAGATTTTGTGGCTTACCTACTGGTAGTTCACCAATTAAACCAGACGGGTGTGCTCCCACCGGATTAAAGTATCTTAATAAGATAGTATTGGTATCAACCACTTTAGAAAAATCCTTTATAATTACTTCTCCCATTTGTTTGGTTGCACCATAGGGTGATTCTGCCGTTTTAATAGCGGAGCTTTCAGTTACAGGGATTAGATCTGGATTTCCATAAACCGTACAAGAAGAAGAGAATACAAAATGGGGAACTGAAAATTCCTGAACACATTTTAATAGGTTAATCAACCCAAACATATTGTTCTCGTAATACCTCAATGGTTCTTCTACCGATTCTCCTACCGCTTTATATGCTGCAAAATGGATGATGCCATTGATATCTGTATTTTCCTGAAAAACAGCTCTTGTTTCGTCAAAGTTTTTTAAATCAACTGTATAGTTTTTGATTTTCTTTCCAGTGATTTTTTCAATTCCTGCCAAGGCAATAGTGGTAGACCTTGAGAAGTTGTCTATGGAGATTACTTCAAATCCATTTTCAATTAAATCTACAATCGTGTGTGAGCCAATATATCCGGTTCCACCGGTCACTAAAATTTTTGCCATAGCTAGCTGTATTCTTTATTGCAATATACTGTAAAAGCCAACTTCAGCAGCTTAAAACTTTATACAATCAATTTAATAATTGCATAAAAAATGGCAGCAATAAATGCGGAAATAGGGATGGTTAAAATCCAAGCCCAAAGCAAATTGACAGTAACGCCCCATCTTACCGCGCTTAAACGTTTGGTTGCCCCAACACCAATAATGGCACCAGTAATAGTATGTGTAGTAGATACAGGTATTTTAAAATGCTCTGTCATGAATAAAGTAATTGCACCAGCTGTTTCTGCTGCTACTCCTTCTAATGGGGTTACTTTGGTAATTTTTGTTCCCATTGTTTTTACAATCTTCCAACCACCACTCATGGTACCAATTCCTATGCAAAGAAAACTGGTGAATGGAACCCATGGATAGGCATCAACAAAACTGTTGAAATCCATGATGACTCCATGGGTATTTTTTTCATAGAATATAATGGCTGCTCCAATAATACCCATTACTTTTTGGGCATCGTTTCCACCATGTCCTATGCTAAATGCTGCAGAAGAAACCAATTGTAATTTCTTAAACCAATTCTCCGCTTTATAGGGATTGGATCGTTTGCATAAATGGACAATGATTATGGTTATTACGAATGCAATAAACATTCCAATTAATGGCGCAAAGAAAATGAATAAGAAAGTAGGGATTACTTTAGCATAGTTAATTACATCTCCGGCTTCACCAGATAATCCTCCGGCGTGTGCAAGGGCTGCTCCAATAAATCCTCCCATTAATGTATGCGATGAACTAGAAGGTATACCAAACCACCAGGTAATTAAATTCCATGTTATAGCTGCTAAAATACCTGCCATTAACACTTCTAAAGTAATGAAGTCGGCATTAACCCATTTAGCAACTGTATTTCCAATTCCAAATTCTTTGAAAATGTATTTTGAAATAAAGAATGCTGCAAAATTAAAAAAAGCCGCCCATGCTACAGCCTGAAAAGGAGTAAGCACTTTGGTGGAAACGATTGTTGCAATTGAGTTTGCTGCATCATGGAATCCATTGATATAGTCAAAAATAAAAGCAAGTACTATGATGATTACCAGTAATGTAAACATAACTCCCTTTAGTGCCGATTAAGCGTATTTAATAATAATTGACTCAATTACATTGGCCGCATCTTCACATTTATCAGTCGCAATTTCCATTACTTGATAAATTTCTCTCTTTTTGATTACTTCTTTAAAGTCGTTTTCTTGTTGAAACAACATTTCAATACTCATATCGAATACGTCGTCTGCCTGGTTCTCAATGCTGTTTACTTTAACCATGGCTTCTGTCATCTCGCGAAGATTTTTCATATCCCTTAAGCCAAACACGGCTTTCTTGATTTCAATAGTGCCTTGTAAAATCAAGTCTGCCATTTTTTGAATTCCAGTATCATTGGGGTTAACGCTATAAAAATTGATTTTTTTGGCAGATGCAAAAATATAATCTGCAATATCATCCAATGCAGTAGCTAGGTAGTGTATATCTTCTCTGTCAAAAGGGGTTATAAAGTTTCTACCCAATTCGGTAAAAATTTTATGGGTGTTATCGTCGTTCTTGTGTTCTAAGTCTTCAATTTGGGCTAATATGGCTCTTCTCTTGTCTTGATCCGATTCACTAACCATTTCTTTAAGTTTGATACCCATTTCATGTGCTTTCTCTGCTACGTCTTCAAAAAGCTCATAGAAGAGTTTATTCTTTGGCATAAAAAAGCGGCCGATGTTGTTGATACCCATATTGGTGATTTTGTGCAAAATTAACTATTTGCCGAAGGGTTAATGGATTGTTAAGAAAAGTTAATAATTAGATAATATACAATTATTAGTTAATATTCAACTTGTTGGTAGATAGAGTGAAACCTACAGATGTGCCCACATCAATCTTAGATCTGATATGTATGGTTTGACCATGTGCTTCAATAATATGCTTACAAATGGCCAAACCCAGTCCTGTTCCACCCACGTCCCTGCTTCTTCCTCGATCAGTTCTATAAAATCGTTCAAACACCCTGGGTAAATGCTCTTCTGCTATTCCAATACCGTCGTCACTCAATTCTATTAAAACATGATCTTCATCTGTTTTATAAATACTCGCAATAATATTACCTCCTTCCTTTCCATATTTAATTGAATTAATGATTAGGTTATTGATTACCTGCCTAATTTTTTCTTTATCTGCAAAAACGGAAATAGGAAATTCGCAGCCTTTTTTAATGCTGGCATTAATTTTCTTTGCATCAATTTTAATGGAAAGCGTCTCGTAAATTTCTTTGATTAAATCTTGAATAATAAAAATCTCTTTGTGTAATGGTTGCTCTCCACTTTCTAATCTTGAAATAGCATCAAGATCTTTTACAAGGTTAACCATGCGATCCACATTTTTAGCAGTGTTCTCTAAAAATCGAATACTGATTTCTCGATTGTCAATTGCCCCATCTCTTAAAGTATCTATATAGCCTTGTATGGCAAAAATGGGGGTTTTGAATTCATGGGCTAAGTTTTGAAGAAACTCTTTTCTAAAGACTTCATTTTGCTTTAGTATTTCTATTTCTGCACTCCTTTGTTCGGCCCATTTTTCTACATCTTCTCGTACTTCATCAATACCTTTTTGCGGTAAAATATATTTATAATAAGTCTCCTCTCTTTTTGATGCTTTGGTTTGATATATAAACTTATAAATCAACTTAATCTTTCGATAAATGAAAGATTCCAAAACAAATCCAATAAGTAAATAGCTACCAATAAATGTGACAAATAATGAAATTAAGGCAATGACCCTATCTGGTTTAATGAACCAGATTCCAATTGAAATAGGTATGGCCAATATTGCTGCTGTAAAGGCCGATAATTGTTTAGGAGAAAGGTTTTTGGTATTCAGCATAGGGGCAATTTACATTTTTGAATCTGAACTAGTTGCTCAAATTTCAAATTTGTAACCTACCCCTTTTACTGTGGTGATACAGTCAATGCCTAATTTTTGTCTTACTTTTCTTACGTGTACATCAATTGTTCTGTCACCCACAATTACTTCATTGCCCCAAACTTGGGTAAGTATTTCGTTTCTCAAGAAAACCCTGCCTGGTTTTGAAGCCAATAAATAGATTAATTCAAATTCTTTTTTAGCTAGTATTACTTCATTTCCATCTACAGAAACCAAAAATTTGACTGGATCTATGGAAATATTGCCAATTTGTAATGTCTTGCCCGCTTCCTTACTTGTTACCCTCCTAAATAAGGCGTTTACCCTGCTTACCAATACTTTCGGACTGATGGGTTTACTGATATAGTCATCTGCTCCAGTTTCGAGTCCCTTTATTTGTGACCCTTCGTCGCTCATAGCCGTTAAGAAAATAATGAGCGTATCTTGAAAACTAGGTTGGGTTCTTAGAATTTGACAAACTTCAACCCCATTTTTTCTAGGCATCATGATGTCTAGAATGATTAAATCGGGATAAAGCTGTTTGGCTTTCTCAATTGCTTCATTGCCGTCCTTAGCCGTATGTACCTCATACCCTTCTTTTTCAAGGTTATAGCGGATAATTTCTAAGATATCTGGCTCGTCGTCTGCAATGAGTATCTGTTTGGCCTTACCTTCCATGTTAACATTCTGTTTACACAAAGTTAATTTCATTCAACCGCAAATAGCTCTTTTTGCATTATTATCTAATTGTTAACTGACTGATTGCCTATTTTTACTTTGAATATGAATAAACTACTACATACACTCTTTTTAATTGTTGCTTTTAGTGGAGTTCTGCATGCACAGCAAACTGACTCTATTCCTCCCATACCTACTATGCGTCAGGTTCATCATGAGTATATTAATAGAACATTTAATTCAATTAAAGACTACGCAACGGTTAATAATAAATTGTCCAACCAATCCCTTTCTAATGCCCAACAAATCATCACTCGGCTAAGGAGTATTATTGAACTAAGTGCTTCAATTGATAATAATGCTAAATACACTTGGTTGAGGGGAGTAAACGATTTATTGCAAGGATATTTGGCCAATTACCAAAGCACTAAAGTGACGAGTACTCCTTTGGATGTTTTATTGAATACTTATCAGGCTGCTATGAATGAGCAATTAACGGGAGGTTCAATAGCGCCTTTAATGAAGCAACTAGATTTAGAATCTGCTGTTGTATTAACCGAAAATTTTGCACTTTCCAGCAATCGGGGTATGTCGGCAGCTAAAGACAGTATACTAGTAAAACAATGTGCTCGTAATCCCGATAAAATTTTGCCTATTTTATTTAAAAATTCAGGAACAGCATCTGCCGACTCTTTAATTATATTGGCTGCTTTTAGAGACCCAGAAGAATTATATAGTTATGCTGCTGCGCCGAATGCATTAGGTAAAAAAATTCAATCGGTTAATCATCCATTTGTAAAGTTGGTTTCAAGACTTTCATTAACTAGTACAGGTAGAATGTATTTCCCTTTTTTAGATCAGTTGTATACGGGTAAATTAAAGATGGATTCTATCACTAAGTTTGTTGGGAATGATACTTCTGCTGGATATTTTAAACTCTTGGTAAGTACCAGAATTGATTATGCAAAAAGAATTCAACAGGGTGATACGCCAATGGCTGCAAAAGTCTTGTATGATAAACTTAAAGCCAAAAGCATTGAATTATACATCAATGAAATAAATGCTTTACATAGCGAGAATAGCGACCTTGTTCGATTCAAGAGCATTAGTAAATTAAGCCCTCCCGAATTGTATTACTTGGCGGTAACTGGGGAAGAAGAAATGTACACATCCAGTTTTGTGAATGGGGTTTACCCAAGAATTTTTTTGGGAATGAAAAATCCACGATCAGATTCTTTACTGGCAATGGTAAATAATGACCAGTACAAAAAATTTATTAAAATAACTGCTGCATATAATAAGCTAGACGACTTTTTGGCTAAGATGGATAAAAAAGATGCAGAACTATTGATGAGAGGATTCGTGAATGGATTAGAGAAAACCAATTCCTTAGAAGATGCGGTGGATGTAGCAGATTCTTATGCAAGTGTGTATAATCCTGCACTCAAGAAACTCATGTTATCGCAGGTACAAATTGAATTAAAAAGATGTACTGAAATTAAAAATAAAAGAGGTCAGGTTATTTATTCCTTATTGGAAACTATTTTTTCTTCATTAGAACCTTCTAATAAAATTGATTTATCTGCAAAGTTGGGCATTATGCCTATTTATGAATTGCCCAATGCTTATTTAAAAGATAGTGATAATGGCAGAGTAGTCATGCAACAGTTTTTTTATGGGGATAAAGATGGGATGGTAGTTTTCAATGCATTTTTAAATAAATTCAGAAATGCCAATTGGAGAATCACCAAAAAATCTCAATGGGTAGAAGTTAGTTCTAGAAAAGGTACACCCATTACGATATATGCCAATCTTCCATTAGATGAAAAGGAAGAATTAGATGCGGCTTCGCAAGACAGCTTAATAGCTTATTTAAATGAAGAAAAATTACACCCATCTATTGTTATTCACCGTGGTCATAGTTATTACTTGAGTCAAACGGTTCATAAAATGCCTTCTTCTGCTAAATTGGTTTTGTTGGGTAGTTGTGGCGGTTACCAACGATTGAACGAAGTGTTAGAAATAGCACCTGGTGCACATATCATATCTTCTAAACAAATTGGAACTGGTATTATTAATCAAGGATTGATTAACGTTATTAGTGAAGAGCTAAGATTAGGTAAAAACTTAAAATGGCCCGCTTTGTGGAATAGTTTGGCTATTCGTTTTAGCGGAACAGCCAAAGAAAAATTTGATGATTATGTACCTCCTTATAAAAATTTGGGGGCCATTTTTATCACCGCTTTTAATACCTATATGCAAAAAGAAATAGACTGATTTATTGTAAAAACGGGTTATGTCTTTTTTCATGTCCAATCGTGGTAGTAAGACCATGACCCGGATATACTTTAACATCATTGGGCAGCGTAAAAAGTTGTTTCCTAATACTGGTTAATAGTTGTTCATGGTTGCCGCCTGGTAAATCTGTTCTACCAATGCTTTCCCTGAATAAAACATCTCCTCCAATAACAAAGCTGTCAAATTCACTGTAAAAGCATATGCTTGCCGGAGAATGGCCAGGAGCTAAAATCACTTTCAGGGCATCATTTCCTAGTAAAATGGTATCTTCTGCATGCAGGAATTGTAATGGCCCGTTGTAATTTTCAAAAGGCAATCCCCATTTTTCACCTGATAAAGGAGCCATTTTTAACATGGGCTCTTCGTCTGGATGAATACATAGTGGTGTTTTGAAAGTTTCATATACCCATTTGTTGCCAAAAACATGGTCCAAATGGCAATGTGTGTTTAACAATTGAACCACTTCAAGCCCTGTTGATTCAATAAATTGAAGCAATTGTTCTTGTTCTGCCGGAAAATAACAACCAGGATCGATAATGATGGCTTTTTTATGCTCATTGTATAATACATAGGTATTTTCCTGAATTGGACTGAATGTGAAAACCTTAACCTTTATCATATACGTATTTTACCTGCTTTTAACGGTAAATGACTAATTTTAAATACCAAAGTTCGGATATGCAATTGAATAGTATTAGTAAAGTAATTTTTTTTATTGGTTTATTAAGTTCTGCTGTATTAAATGCGCAGGTTAATAGTGTTGAATTTGGCAAAAACAGAATTCAGCACCAGAAATTTAATTGGAAGTTTTACCAGTCTCCCAATTTCAACACCTATGTAACCCAGGGAGGCGTAGAGTTGGGAAAATTTGTGAGCCAGGTTGCTGAAGAGGAATTAAAATCTATTGAGAATTTTATTGAATATTCTTTGCAACGTCGAGCAAATATTGTGGTGTACAATAATTACAACGATTATAAAAGTAGCAATATTGGTCTTGGTTCAGATTGGCAAAATGCGGGAGGTGTAACCAAATTAGTGAACAATAAAATCATAGTGTACTTTAATGGCAATCATACCAAGTTAAAAAATCAGGTTAGAGAAGGGATTGCTAAAGTATTAACCGATAACTTACTTTTTGGGGATGATATTGGTGAATTTGCAAGCAATCAAGCTTTATTGGATTTACCTAAATGGATGGTAGATGGATATGTTGCGTATGCAGGACAGTCTTGGAGTACCGAGAAAGACGATGAGTTAAAAAGTGCCATATTGAGTGGAAGGTATAATTCATTTTATCAGTTTGCATTTGAAAAGCCTTTGCTAGCTGGCCATTCATTTTGGAATTATATTGGTGAAAAATACCGCAAGGAAAATATCACATACTTATTGTACTTGGCTAGAATGTATAAAAACATCAATAATGCTTGTTTAAGAATTTGTAAGAAAAAATTCAAAGAAGTATTGGCAGATTTTATGCAGTTTCAACAAGATCGGTACATTAAAGACATTCGCCAAAGAAGAAATCAATTAAAAGGGCAGTTAACGGTTACAGAGGAAATTGGAAAGAGAGATTATTTTAGATTTCAAGCCAACCCTAATCCGCGAAGCAATACTTATTCTGTTTTAGAATTCAAGAAAGGAATTTATACAGTAAAGCTCATGGAAAATTTTTATGATGAGAAAGTACTGTTAAAGAGTGGAGTGTTAACCAATATGCACGATGTGAATCCAAACTATCCAATCATGGCCTGGGATGGAAAAGGCTCCAGATTATTGGTGATTTATTGGGAGAAAGGCAAGATTAATATGTTTGTTTACGACTTGATTGCTCGATACAAACGATTCAAGCAAACCATTGAAGGTTTTGACCAAATTTTGGATGCAAGTTTTATGCTCGATGCAAATACCCTTGTATTAAGCGCAGTTAAAAATGGTCATACCGATATTTTTACTTACAAAATTGAAGAACAGAAAGCGACTCAAATTACCAACGATATTTATGATGACCTAGATCCAACTATGGTGTCGTTCCCCAATAGAGTAGGAATTATTTTCTCTTCAAATAGACCGGGTAACAATGCACCCAATAAGGACACTGTATTACCAAGCAGGTATCCTTTCAATATTTACATGGTCGATATTTTGAATGATAGTAAGGAAAAACAAATTGCCCAACTAACCAATGTTAAAATGGGGAATGCCCGTTTCCCTATGCAGTACAATACCAACCACTTTACTTTTGTGTCTGATGAAAATGGAATTGGTAATAGATGGGCTGGTTTCTTTTCTACTCAAAGAAATGGCTTAGACACTTTGTATTATATAGGAGAAGAAATCCTTCGTAATCCAGCACCTAAAGAGTTTGATTCTACTTTATTGGCATGGCAAAAACAAGAGCCAGACAGTATGAGTTATTATCAAGTGTATAAAGATTCTACTTATACCTTCCCCATCACTAATTATCAAAGTTCTTTACTTGAAACAAGGATTGCAGGTAACAATGGTCAGGTAAGTGAAGTAAGGCGTGAAGGCGATTTTAAGTTTGTGTATAAACTAAAAGTAGATGAACTAGCATTGGCTAGACGAAATGTAAATGCTCGTAATACGGAATATGTTAAGAAAGTGCTAGAGGATAAAAAAATTGCAGAAGGCAGAGCGATTCAATACAACAACAATAAACCAGCTAATGATACATCCAAAAAAGCGGTTGTATTTCAAAACGAATTTGCAGATGAAAAGCCAGATACAACAGCTAATTTTTCAGCTGGTTTAATGGCTAATAATATACAAAAGCAAAGTAGTTTAACTAAATCAAAATTATTCGACTATCGATTAAAGTTTAGTTCTGATTATTTATTGGGCGGGTTCACCAACAACGTTTTAATCAACCGTTACCAACCATATGCTGGTGGGTCAGGTCCTATTCAATTAAATAATGGGAATGATTTCAATTTTACTTTTAGAGTAGGGGTTAGTGATTTGATGGAAGACGTAAAGTTTGTTGCAGGAATGCGTTTTGGAACCAATTTGGCAGACAAAGACCTAATGTTCTCTTTTCAAAACATGCGTAAAAAATTAGATTGGGGGGTAACTTATTACAGAAGTAATGTTACCAACTTCTTTAATACCCAGTTCAATAATATGCTCTATACCAATTTGTATCAGGTAAATGCAACTTACCCAATCAATGAAGTAAAAAGTATTAGAGCTACGATTGGTTTACGTTCTGATAGAGGCGTATTAAAATCGTATGATAATATATCTGGACAACCCAATCCAAATGCTTTGGCTTTTCAGGACACTGTTTCAAAGTTTATCCTTTCAAGACTTGAATATGTTCATGATAATACCATTAACCCAACCCAAAATATTTGGAATGGGTTGCGATACAAAGTTTACTTGGATGTAAATATGCCCACTTTAAAAACAGCTTTAAATAATGGTAAGCCTACGATGAATTTTGGTTTTGATGGCAGGTATTATCATAAAATTTATCGCAATTTTATTTGGGCCGGAAGGGTAGCAGCAGATTTCTCTTGGGGCAACCAGAAATTAATTTATTACCTAGGTGGTGTTGATGGATGGATTGGGCCTAAGTTCAATAACGGCAATCAACCAGCTGCTGACCAGAATTATGCATTTCAGTCTCTGGCTGTGAATATGCGTGGGTACAGACAGAATATTGCCAATGGTAACAATGCATTTGTAATCAATAGTGAATTTAGATTACCATTGTTTGCTACCATATTTGATAAACCTATTAACAATGCCTTCTTACGAAACTTTCAGTTGGTACAATTTGTAGACTTAGGTACTGCATGGAATGGTAAGTACAATGGAATCAAACGCCCAGGTGAAGTCATTACGAATAATCAAACTCCTGTGGTAGTTAAAATTGACGCTGGTGGTTTAGGACCATTTGCTGGCGGATATGGTTTTGGTGTGAGAAGCACTTTATTGGGCTACTTCATGAAATTTGATGCAGGTTGGCCAATGAAGGGAATCTTCAAAGGGGCACCAGTTTATTATTTTGCTTTAGGATTTGATTTCTAGTATCAATAATTATTTGGCCTGATCGGAGTACCCTTCATTGGGTACTTCGAGTTGGGGCTCTCTCAATTCTACAGGAGCTGATTTTTTTCTCGCTTTCATATTGAGCAGTTCTACTGTAAAAGAAAAAGCCATTGCAAAATATACATAATGTTTTAAGTGTAGTTCGTGTGCTTGTTCTGCATTCCATCCCTCTACTAGCAATACCATTCCAATCATTACCAAGAAAGACAAAGCCAACATTTTTAATGTTGGGTGCTTATGAATGAACGAAGAAATATTTGCACTAAATAAAAACATGATGATCATAGCAATTACAACTGCAGCAATCATGACTTCTAAATGTTTTGCTGTTCCACCTGCTGTGATGATGCTATCAAAACTAAAAACCATATCAATCATAATGATTTGAGCAATACCGCTGGCAATACTTAATTCTTTTGTTTTTCTTCCAGCTAAAGCATCTTCTTCACCTTCCAGTTTGTGGTGAATTTCTTTTACTGTTTTATAAATCAAGAAAAGGCCTCCGCCCAACATCACCAAGCTTGCCAAATCAAAATCTTTACTAAATAAACTAAAGACAGGTTTGCCTTTTTGGGTTAATAGCCAACTCAATCCAAATAATAAAATGGTTCTGGTTAGAATACCGGTGAACATCCAAATTAACCTTGCATTTTTTTGAAATGCTTTTGGCATTCTATTCATGATAATGCTTACGAATATCACATTGTCTATTCCCAATACCACTTCAAGAATGGTTAGGATTAAAAAACTAATAAGGCTTTCGGTAGTGAATAAATATTCCATTTATTATTTTTTTTCTGCTAAGTATGTACAAATATTTTTTACAATAGAAGGACCCTCGTAAACAAAGCCAGTCCAAACTTGAACCAATGAAGCGCCAGCTTTTAATTTTTCTTCCGCATCTGCTCCGGTAAAGATTCCTCCGCTTGCAATAATAGGAATTTTACCTGCTGTTTGAGTGGAGATATATTGTACTATTTCGGTTGATCTTTGCTGCACTGGCTTACCGCTTAGTCCACCCATGCCAATTGATTCACTTAATAATGCAGACGCGGCACTTAATTTGGATCGATCCAGCGTAGTATTGGTTGCAACCAAACCACTTAAATTCATGGATAACGAAAGTTCAATGATATCATCTAATTGTTCCTTTGTTAGATCGGGTGCAATCTTTAATAATAGTGGTTTAGGCAATTTCTTCCCGGCATTATGGTGTTGTAATTCACTAAAGATTTTTGTAAGGGCATCTTTTTCTTGTAGTGCTCTAAGGCCTGGTGTATTGGGTGAGCTCACATTTACCACAAAATAATCCACCTGTTCATGCAGTTCGTTAAAACAAATGCTGTAATCTTTCCAGGCATCTTCATTGGCAGTAATTTTATTTTTACCAATATTGCCTCCAATAATCAAATCACCCGCTGATTTCCCCCTGCTATTCCAATTGATTAATCGCTCTTTTACTGCTGCTACTCCCTCATTATTAAACCCCATTCTATTAATCAAGGCTTTATCGGCAGGCAGCCTGAATAGTCTTGGTTGATCATTTCCAGCTTGTGCTTTTGGGGTAACCGTACCTATTTCAACAAAACCAAAACCCAATGCTTCTAATTCATGCAAATAAGCAGCATTTTTGTCGAACCCAGCTCCCAATCCAACTGGGTTAGGAAAGTGTAAACCCATCACTTCTTTTGCTAGAATGGTGGGCTTATATTGAAATAAATTTTGAACAATGGTTTCCCCAATCCCCAAACTAGTGGCCATTTTAAGGCAGTTCATTGAAAAATAATGCACTTTTTCAGGGGGAGCTTTGAACAAGAGGTTTCTTAGTAAAGTATACAAGTGGTAATTTTTTGCGAAAATACCCCGAAAGCCTCATTTAAAATTTAGTTGCATAAACAACTTTTAATCATTTTTACTACATTTGGTTAATTAAATGAAGTTTATGCAAGAAGCCTATATAGTAGCGGGATATAGAACCGCAGTTACTAAAAGTAAAAAAGGTGGATTCCGATTTTTTAGACCAGATGATTTGGCTGTTGAAGTAATCAAAGGTTTAATGGCATCTGTGCCTCAGCTAGATTCAAAACTAGTAGACGATGTAATTGTAGGGAATGCGGTACCGGAAGCGGAGCAAGGTTTACAGTTTGGAAGAATCATTGCTGCAAAAGCTTTAGGAATTGAAGTGGCAGGCATCACCATCAACCGATATTGTGCAAGTGGATTAGAGAGTATTGCAACTGCAACCGCTAAAATTAGATCGGGAATGGCGGAATGCATTATTGCAGGTGGAACGGAAAGTATGAGTTTAGTGCCTACTGCAGGATGGAAAACAGTTCCTTCTTATGCGATTGCCAAAGATGAACCAGATTATTATTTGAGCATGGGATTAACTGCAGAAGCAGTTGCAAAAGAGTTCAATATTTCAAGAGAAGACCAAGATGCTTTTGCTTATGCTTCTCATATGAAAGCCAAGACTGCCATTGAAAATGGTTATTTTAAATCGGGTATTTTACCTATTTCGGTTGAAGAAACTTATGTTAACGAGAAAGGTAAAAAAGCAGTAAGATCTTATATGGTCGATACCGATGAAGGATTAAGAGCAGATACAACTGTTGAAGGTTTATCCAAATTAAAAGCTGCTTTTGCTATTGGCGGATCAGTTACAGCTGGTAATTCCTCTCAAACCAGTGATGGTGCTGCATTTGCATTGGTTATGAGTGAGCGCATGATGTTGTCGTTGGGGTTAACACCAATTGGAAGATTGGTGAACTGTGCGTCTGCTGGGGTGCATCCTAGAATTATGGGGATAGGACCAGTTGCTGCTATACCGAAGGTACTAAAGCAAGCAGGAATGAATTTAGGTGATATTGATTTATTTGAGTTAAATGAAGCATTCGCTTCTCAATCTTTGGCGGTTATTAGAGAATTAGGGTTAGATACGGCTAAAGTAAATATCAATGGAGGTGCCATTGCTTTAGGCCATCCCTTAGGATGTACAGGTTGTAAGTTAACAGTACAACTCTTAAATGATATGAAGCGTTTGAATAAAAAATATGGTATGGTAACCGCTTGTGTAGGCGGAGGGCAAGGAATTGCAGGCATTATTGAAAATCTTTAAAACATGATTTTTTTCATTTTTTATGTAGCTCTTTTGACAGAACTTCATACTAAATAAAAGGATTATGAAAACCATCATTGTACCTACCGATTTTTCTACAACAGCCAGTAATGCGGCTGATTATGCAGTTCAGTTTGCACAACAAGTGAAAGCAGAGCGCATTGTCCTATTGCATGCTTATGAAATACCTGTTGCAATTGATCCAATGATGCCAGGTATTCAAATTCCGGAGATTGATGGTTTTAGAGAATCAGCAGAAAAAAGATTGTATCAATTTAGGGCAGATTTAATATTGAAGTATGCTGATACAGGGCTGGTATTTGATATTCATGCAGTGTATGGTTCTATTCTTTCTGCTTTAGAAGATTTTGGGGAGAACAACCCCATAGAATTGGTAGTAATGGGTATAACAGGTGGTGGTGCTTTGGAAGAAACTTTAATTGGTAGCAATACCGTTCATATAGCCGAACATAGTCATATTCCTTTGATTATAGTACCCGCCAAGTCTAGCTTTAAGCCAATTCAAAAACTACTATTTGCTTGCGACTTTAATGATGCAGAAAAATACATTCCTGTTGATCAAATTGGAAACATGCAAGCATTAACAGGAGCTGCATTAATGGTTTTTAATGTGGAAGTTGAACCTGATGAGTTTGATCAAACTTTTCCAGGAACTGTTATGGGGGAAAGCTTTGCTGTTCATACTGTTTTAGAAAAATTAAATCCTAGCTATCATTTTTCTCACGATAAAGATTTTGTGGAAGGCATCAATCATTTTGTAGATGAACAACAAATTGATTTAGTCATCACTGTGCCAAAAGAACACAATTTCTTTGCACAGTTATTTGCGTCGAGCCATACCAAGAAACTAGCTTTTCATAGCCATGTTCCTATTTTAGTTTTAAGTAAGAATAATTAATTAACTTAAATATTTACCAACAATCGGCATTCTTCTTCCTACCCCGAATGCTTTAGGTGAAATGCGAATAATAGGGCAAAATTGATTGCGCTTGTATTCGTTATTGTTAACCATTTTGATGGTACGGTCTACTAATGGAGCATCAAAACCTTGGGCTTTAATATTTGCTGGGCTTTGTCTTTTCTCTATGTATTGAAACAATAATTTATCTAAAACAGCATAGTCTGGCAAACTATCACTGTCTTTTTGATTGGGCCTTAATTCTGCACTCGGGGGCTTACTGATGATATGTTCTGGAATAATTTCCTCATTTCTGTTGATGTATTTTGCCAGTTCATATACTTGCAGTTTATAGCAATCCCCTAATACGCCAAGACCGCCAGCCATATCACCATAAAGGGTGCCATAGCCAGTAGCCAATTCACTTTTATTTGACGTATTTAATAATACATATCCGAACTTATTGGCAATGGCCATCAAAATATTTCCCCTGCTTCTACTTTGAATATTTTCTTCTGCTAGTGAAAAAGGAAGACCATTAAAAAGCGGATCCAATGTTTTTAAAAAGCTATTGTATACTTGGTCTATTTGAACAATATCGTATGGATTTTTTAAGTTTTTGCTCAATGCTATTGCATCGTTTACAGAGTGTTCGGTAGAATAAGGGGATGGCATTAAGATGGCTCTTACGTTTTCGGAACCCAATGCGTCACAAGCAATTGCCAGTGTAACAGCTGAATCAATCCCCCCAGAAGATCCCAAAATGGCTTTGGTGAAACCCATTTTACCAAAGTAGTCTTTGATACCCGATACCAATGCTTGGTATACTTGTTCAATATTTAAAGCAGGTTCAAGGGTTGCTGGATTTAATTCTTTTTCAGGTATTCTACTAGCTGGTTCTATAATAGGTCCGTTGATTGAACCATCTTCATTTAATTCAACCCAATCGATTGCTTCTTCAAACATGGGAAAGGCTTTCATTAAATTGGCCTGCTTATCAAAAACCAAAGAAGCACCGTCAAAAACAATTTCTGTTTGGCTTCCCACCGCATTACAATAAAATAAAGGAATCTTGTACTTTAATACATTTGATTTGATGACCGCTTTTCTATCTTCATCGTGGGTATAATCGAATGGAGACGCACTTAAGTTGAGCATGATGTCTGGATTAAATTTCATCAATTCATCCATCGGGCAAATGCGATAAAGTGGGTTGTCTCCTAAGTTCCAAATGTCTTCACAAATAGTGATGGCTAATTTCTTCCCTTTAAATTCTACAATATTCCACTCATATGCTGGTTCAAAATATCGATACTCATCAAATACATCATAAGTAGGTAATAAGGTTTTATGAACGATTGCTTTCACTTCTTTTTCGTGTAAAAAATAGGCAGCATTAAAAAGGTCTTTTCCTTTTAAGTGTTTATTTTTTATAGGGCTTCCAATCAGCACGCCAATGGTGTCGGCATGTTCTTTTATTGTATGAACAGCAGTTGTACATTTTTCAATAAAGTCTTCAAATTCAACAAAATCTCGTGCAGGGTATCCAGATACGGTCATTTCGCTAAATAAGATCAAATCTCCACCTGCTGCTTTAGCTGTTTCAATTGCTTCAATTATTTTTTGGGTATTTAACTCAAAATTGCCAATATGATAGTTTTGTTGCGCTATGAATATTTTCATAAAACAAATTTCATCAATTTAACAACATGATTGCAATCCTTTCCGTTAATTCGCCTATGAATACAAGGATTATTGCATTGTTTTTGCTCTTTTGCTTAGGTGCTTGTAATGCAGAGGACCAAGCACCCGATGTTTCTGGTATACAAGTACCATTGGAACAGCTCCATTTTGAACAAGACTTTTTTGCCATTGATACCAATCAATTAGAAAAGTCTATTACAGCTTTAGATAAAAAATATCCAGGGTTTACTACTGTATTTTTATCGAATATTCTTGCCTTGATGCCAGCATCTGAATTGGCCGACTTAAAAAGTTTTTATCGTGCGTATCATCCTTTATTCAAGCAATCAAACGCTATTTTTAAAGAACAAGAAAAGCAATCCCAAAAAATCAAGCAAGGCTTACAATATGTAAAACACTATTTTCCTAATTATCCATTACCCAATCAGGTGATTAGTTTTATTGGTCCTATTAATAGTTTTGGTTCAATTTTAACAGAAGATGCCATTGCTATTGGATTACAGCTGTTCATGGGCAAAGATCATCCACTTTATACCAGCGAAGAGGGGCAGGCGCTGTATCCAGCCTATATCTCTAGAAAATTTGAGCCTGCTTATATTCCAGTAAGTGCTATGAATAATATTGTGTTAGACATGTTTCCTGAACAAATGTCTGGAAAGCCATTGGTTGCGCAAATGGTTGAATTAGGAAAGAGAATGTATGTAGTAGATCATTTACTCCCAGCCCTTTCAGATACTTTAATCACTGGCTATTCTTCCAAACAATTAGAAGCTTGCTTGAACAATGAAAAAAATATTTGGAGCTTTTTTATACAAAACGACTTATTATATAAATCAGATCCACAATTGGTTAGAGAATATGTAACTGAAGGCCCTTTCACACAGGCATTTGGGAAAGAGTCACCTGGTAATATTGGACAATTTTTAGGTTGGCAAATTGTAAAAAACTGGATGAAGAAAAATAAAGCATTAAGCTTTGAAGCACTGATGAAAAAAGATCCAATACAATTATTTGAAGAAGCCAAGTATAAGCCTAGTTAGTTCATTTTAGAAGGGGCAATCAAATCAAATGCGGGGATAGGAACAATAAAATTCTGTTTTGAATGCTGATTTTGCATGGTATAAGTCCCTTGCATTTTTCCCATTTCAGTTTTTAAATTACAACCACTTACATAAGTGTATTGTTCTCCCGGAGCAAGCACTGGTTGAACCCCTACAACTCCTTCACCTTCAACTTCTCTGTGTTCTGCATTGCTGTCGAAAATAAACCAATGTCTTCTTAAGAGTTGTACCCCAAATTTATTGTGGTTCTCAATAGTAATGCGGTATGCAAACATGAATTCACCTTTCAGCGGGTTGCTGTAATCGGACTGATAGAATACTTCTACAGTGATTTCAATTCCTGCCGAAATTTTAGAAACCATATTTATAAGGATTGGTCATTGTAAATGTAGGTAAATTAACATTCTATAAAGGGTAATTCATCAAATAATCATGTGAATTATTGCTTAAAATCGTTGAATGGGCTGTACTTTTGCACCACAAAAAAAGACGATTATGACTAAAATTGCTGTAGCTAAAGGGGATGGGATTGGTCCAGAAATTATGGACGCTGTTTTATCCATATTCGATGCCGCTAAAGTGCCATTGGCTTATGAAGTAGTAGACATGGGCAAATGGGTATTCGACAAGGGTTACAGCAATGGAATGACCCCAGAAGCAAAGCAAACTATTGAAACTTTAGGCATTCTCTTTAAAGGACCAATGGAAACACCCAAGGGTAAGGGGGTAAAAAGTGTAAACGTAACCGCTCGCAAAACCTGGAATACCTATGCCAATAAAAGAACTTTTCAAACCTTGCATGGAGTAGATACCGTATTTAGCAAAGCGGGTATCCCTATTGATATTACGATTGTAAGAGAAAATATTGAAGATACCTATGGCGGTATTGAGCATATGCTTACCAATGATGTGGCATTGAGTAGAAGGTTTATTACTCGTCCGGGAAGCATGCAAGTGATTAAATATGCATTTGAAATGGCCAAGAAAAAAGGCTGCAAAAGAATCACTTGCGGTCACAAAGCCAATATCATGAAATTGACCGATGGCTTATTCTTAGAAGTATTTTATGAAATAGCCAAGGAGTATCCAGAATTAAAGGCTGATGACGTTATTGTAGACGATTTATGCATGAAATTGGTAAGCAAGCCCGACTTGTTTGACGTAGTGGTATTAACCAATTTACAAGGAGATATTGTAAGTGATTTATGTGCCGGATTAGTGGGTGGATTAGGTTTTGCACCCTCTGCAAATATTGGCGACCATATCTCCATTTTTGAAGCAGTGCATGGAACTGCTCCTGATATTGCTGGTAAAAATATTGCCAATCCAACAGCGCTATTATTAAGTGGTATTGGAATGTTAAGGCACTTGGGTTTAATGCAATCTGCTACCATCATTGAAAATGCATTGTTATATACTTTAGAAAGCGGCAAACATACCGGAGATTTTGGGGAAAAAGGGACTACCAGTTTAAATACGACTGAATTTGCCAATGCCATTATTGCCAATTTTGGTCAAAAACCTGCGAATAATCCAAAGCCCGATATGCAAGATGTTTCTGTAACTCCTACCATATTTGCTTTAGAAAATAATCCCATGTTGGAAACCGCTGATACCAATAATGAATTTATTGTAGGTGTAGATATGTTTATTGAAAGCAATGAACAACCCAATATTGTAGCAGACAAATGTTTAAAACATACATTAGATTTATTCAAGTTGGTTACCATCAGTAATAGAGGTACCCAAGTTTGGCCAACTGGTTCAGTATATACCAACTTGGTGAATCAATACCGTTGCAGATTTGAAAGTGTAGGCGATATTCCGCTTACTCAGATTGACATTATTGAGCTTTATAAAAGACTAACAGCCGATTTCAAAGTTTGCTCTACAGAGATATTGAACATGTGGGGAGACAAAAAAGCCTATAGTCTTGCACAGGGGCAATAATTGAGTTGATTTTTACCGTAATTTCACGGCTCATTTAAAGCATATAGTACAATGGCTGAAGTGATTTTAATGCCCCGATTAAGTGATACCATGACCGAAGGGGTGATTGCCGCTTGGCATAAAAGGGTAGGAGATACAGTACAGAAGGGAGACTTACTGGCTGAAATTGAGACGGATAAAGCCACTATGGAACTGGAGAGTTACCAAGATGGCGTTTTATTGCATATAGGAACACCTGATGGAGGAAAATTACAGGTGAATGATTTATTGGCCATTTTTGGAAAGCCAGGAGAAGATATTACCGAATTAGTGAAGATTCATGGTGCTGGTGGTGCAATTGCGCCTATTCCAACTGCTGCGGCTACAGTGGCTGCTCCTGTTGAGTCTGCTGCACCTGCTACAGTTTCAATCCCAACGGAAAAAACTGCATCTATTGATATTTCTGCAATGGATGAAGTAGTATTAATGCCCCGATTAAGTGATACCATGACAGAAGGGGTCATTGCTTCTTGGCAAAAAAATGTGGGTGATATTGTTAAGAAAGGGGAAGTGTTGGCTGATATTGAAACCGATAAAGCCACCATGGAATTGGAAAGCTATAAGGATGGCGTTCTATTGTATCAGGGTGCAAAGGCTGGCGAGAAAATATTAGTGAACGATTTATTATGTATTATAGGTAAGGAGGGATTAGATATCGCTTCTATTGTTGCTGCTGTAAAAGCCAATGCTGGTGCGGCAAGTGCAACACCAGAAACCTCGCCTGTTGCGGCTTCAACTGCCAATACTGCAATGCCTGTTTCAGCACCTGCAAGCCCTGCTTCTGCGCCAACTGTAGAACAAACTGTTGTAAACAGTGGTAGAATTTTTGCCTCTCCTTTAGCTAAAAGAATTGCAGCAGAAAAAGGGATTGATTTAAAATATGTAAAAGGTTCTGGAGATAATGGTAGAATTACCAAAATAGATATTGATCAGTACACACCAGCTGTAGCTCCTGCTGCTGCTGCACCTGCTGCTAAGTCTGCTGCACCTGTGGTTAGCAATGCTGTTGCAGGTCAAGTAAGCTTTACCGATGTGCCTGTTTCTCAAATGCGTAAAGTAATTGCAAAACGTTTAAGCGAAAGCTTATTTACAGCGCCGCATTTTTACTTAACCATGCAAATTGATATGGATGCGGCTATTGCTGCTAGAACCAAAATTAATGAAGTGGCTTCGGTGAAAGTAAGTTTCAACGACTTAGTGGTTAAGGCAACAGCAATGGCTTTGAAAAAACATCCAAAAATTAATAGTAGCTGGATGGGCGATTTTATTCGCTACAACGACCATATCAATATTGGTGTTGCCGTTGCTGTTGATGAAGGCTTGTTGGTTCCTGTGGTAAGATTTGCAGATAGTAAGTCTTTGAGTCAAATTGGAGCTGAAGT
Organism: Synechococcus sp. UW140; assembly: GCA_943371295.1. Classification (GTDB taxonomy): domain Bacteria; phylum Bacteroidota; class Bacteroidia; order Chitinophagales; family Chitinophagaceae; genus Sediminibacterium. The sequence goes on from CALRUG020000002.1 coordinate 30,120, forward strand.
AAAAGACTTTGCACAAAGAGCAAAAGATAAGAAATTACAACCATCCGATTGGGAAGGAAGTACATTCACCATTTCTAATTTAGGCATGTTTGGTATTGATCAATTTACTGCCATCATTAATCCGCCTGATGCCTGCATATTAGCAGTAGGGGGTATTTCACAAGAGCCTGTTGTGAAGAATGGTCAAGTAGTTCCTGGTAATATTATGAAGTTGACTTTAAGTTGTGACCATCGTGTTGTAGATGGTGCAACTGGTGCGGCTTTCTTACAAACTTTAAAACAATTATTAGAAGAGCCGGTTAGAATGCTTGTATAATTTTTGTGGAAATACTTTAGTGTGTTGTTATGTAAATACGAGACACTTGTAAAATAAAAAACCTCACGCATAGTGAGGTTTTTTATTTTGTATACGAAATGGTTGGTTGATTAATCAAAATCGCAACCAATAGGTGCCCCTGGTGGAATTTCCTTATGCTCAGGTAAACTAATTTCTTTGGGGTTATTAATCCTTTCAATGGCATAACCAAAATGTGCAACATCCATTCCTGTTTTCACCATCGATTCTGCATATTTTTTTAGTTGTACTAAACGGTTATGACTAATCGATTGTACTGCATAATTGGCTTGCGAATTTTGACTTAAAGCCAATAACCAGGTCAATACCATTTGTTGGGTTTGCTTTTGTACTTCTCTGGCCAAACCCTTTTCTGGAGCTGCTTTCCAGGTATAATTGATAATTGCATCTAATACTTCATCCCAACCTGGTGTGCCAGCCATTGCTTTTAATTGCACCAAACGATTGGCACGTTCTGCGTTGAACAAGAACGATAATTCAAAATGCGTTAATGCTTCTGCAGCAGCAAGGGGATCAAAACTCATCCCTGTTCTTTTAGAAAATACTTCTCCAATACCATTGTACATTGGCGGCCTTGGAGGTATAAGTTGAACAATTCTAATAGGCAAGGTTAATACACTTGGAGACAAAGTTTTAAGCATTGCATTCAAAGCTTTGAGTTGTGTGGCTGCTGGTAGAACGGTTGGTTGAACCTGTTTGTCTCCTCTAACATTGTAGCTATAATACATACCGCCAATTAGTTTACTCACTGCTTCAGCTTGATAACGGTGATAATTGTAAACTGGTACCAACACATCTTCTAGGGTACTCATGGGTGTATTGGGTCGAATAGTTGCTTCAGAAAATTGATCCAATGCTTTTTGTCTTACTGCCATTACATTGTTGAGTTCTGCAATAGGGTCGCTATCATTATCCCATAAATGGGCGTCTGGATGAAATCCACTCACTGATCTTGCATCTGCATCTGCAATAAATAGCAAACCTTTTTGTTGATTTTCCTCTAATAATTTATTTAACGCAACTGTTTCATCAGTACCATTGGGGAAATGACTGTATCCATACATAATGGCACGTTTATCCCATTCACCAATCTCATTCGTGTATACTTTACTAAAATCGATGGCCCCTTTTGTATTAATAAAAACAGCAGGGTGCGGATAATCCATTACCGATGCGCGATTGTTTACACTAGATGCGTAATTATGTTGTAAGCCAAGTGTATGGCCAATTTCGTGCGCAGATAATTGTCTGAGCCTTTGTAAAGCCGCTTCTCTCATAGTGGAGGAAACTGGCTTTCCTGTTTCATAAGGAGCCAGTAATCCGGTAAAAATTAAATAGTCTTGTCTAACTCTTAATGAACCCAATGTTACCTGCCCTTTAATGATTTCTCCCGTGCGGGGATCGGTAACGGAAGCGCCATAGCTCCATCCTCTGGTAGATCGATGCACCCAGTTAATCATATTGTACCGAATATCCATTGGGTCTGCAGAATCGGGCAGTACTTTTACTATAAATGCATTTTTGAATCCGGCAGCTTCGTATGCCTGGTTCCACCATTTAGCGCCATCTAATAAGGCAGAGCGAATCGGTTCAGGGGTTCCATTGTCTAAATAATATACAATGGGCTTAACGGGTTCACTCACTGCAGCAGAAGGGTCTTTTTTAAACAAGCGGTGTTTGGCGATGACCATTTGTTGAATCGGTTCTGTAAAATCACTACTGTAATCGTAATAAGTTTTTCCAAAATAACCACTTCGAATATCATATTTGCGCGGCTTGAATTGATTGTCGGGCAATTGTACAAAACTATGATGCATCCTGAGTGTAATTGCTTCTGTAGAAGGGCTTACTGTTCTTATGAACCTTCCGGCATCAGCTCCACCCACAAAACTAATCATCGCTTCAAATTCAGAATTCAATGGGAAGTTTTTGGTATTGTTAATGTAGATGGCAGACCTGGCATCGTTAAATGTATAACTCCCTTGACGCATGCTTCTAATTTTATCTGCAACACCATGTGCATCCCTAATTAAAAATGCATTCATATCTATAAGGTAAGTGCCGTTTTCTTCTGCTTCAATATTGAATGATGCAATTGTTGAAGAAGCAAATGATTCTGCCACAGCTTTCTGTTCTTGTACATCTTTGGAACTAGCTCTATAATCGTAGTTGGGCTGAATGAGTAATAATTTTTTACCCACTTTATGAAAATACACAATACGGGTATTTCCTATTTGACCTCTGTCTAGTCCAATATCATTGGATCCTAGCCCTGCGGGCAAACTGTTCACATATAAAAACTCTGTATTCAATTGGTTTACTAATAACCAAATTTTACCGTTAGCGGCATCATACCAAAACGGGAAGAAACCATCCATTTTTTTCATGGATTTTGTTTTTTCCGAAATGGTTGTATTGTTCTGCGCTTGAACAGTAATAGCAAAAAAACAAATGAAAAGAAAAATCCATTTTTTCATAAGAACAATGTTTTAAATGTTGGAGGTAAATACAAAATAAAAGACCCTGCTCTTATAAAATAAAAACAGGGTCGTAGTATTTAGACTGATAAAAAATTAACCGTTGTTTTCTGAACTAGGTGTTTCAGGAGTAAAAAGCGTAGGAGCTTCAACTACAACTGGTTCAGCAGCAGGTACCACGGGAGCTACGGGAGCAGGTGTGGCCACTTTCTTAACTTGTTTTTTAACAGCAGGTTTTTTAGCAGGAGCAGCTTTTTTAGCTGGTGCGGCTTTTTTAGGTGCCACTTTTTTTGCAGGAGCAGCCTTTTTAGCTGGTGCGGCTTTTTTAGCTGGAGCAGCCTTTTTAGGAGCTACTTTTTTTGCAGGTGCAGCTTTCTTAGCGGCTTTTTTAGGTGCGGCTTTTTTAGCTGGAGCTGCTTTCTTAGCAACTTTTTTAGGAGCTACTTTTTTTGCAGGTGCAGCTTTTTTAGCGGCTTTTTTAGGTGCTGCTTTTTTTGCTGGAGCTGCTTTCTTAACGGCTTTTTTAGGAGCTACTTTTTTTGCAGCTTTTTTAGGAGCAGCTTTTTTTGCAGGGGCGGCTTTCTTAGCAGCTTTTTTAGGTGCTGCCTTTTTTACTGCCTTTTTAGGAGCTGCTTTTTTAGCGGCTTTCTTTTTACTTGCTTTTGCCATGATGGTATTAGTTTGAATGAAAAGTTTTGGAAAAACAGTAAGTTAGAATTTTTTTTTCAATATAATTTAAATTCATTTTCACCTATTTTTTTTTGCTTTTGATATAGCCGTTTTTTTGAAGCCAAAGCAACACTTTGTCTCGCTGATCCCCCTGCACAATTGCCTCCCCATCTTTTGCACTTCCTCCAGTTCCACAAAAATTCTTCAATTGTTTCGACAAAACTTCAAGGTCATTTTCTTTCCCAATAAATCCAGTTACCAATGTGACCGTTTTACCCCCTCGTTGTTTCTTGTCTAATTGTACCCATAGATTTTGTTTAGCGGGTTCTAAGGTTTCTACTGCATCGTTTTGGGCTCTATTAAATTGGAAATTAGGATCTGTACTATAAACAAAGCCTGCCTGATCTGCTATGTTTTTCTTGCTCATTGATTCGTTTTTGACAAAATAATTGTAAAAATAGTCCCCTTCCCAATTTGACTGTCCACTTTTATTTCCCAATTATTAACTGCTGCATATTCAGCACAAATCAATAATCCAAGGCCTGTTCCCTTTTCCTTTTGGGTTCCGGGGGTTGTAAAATGTGTTTTTAATTGAAATAAACGATTGATTTGCTCGGGGTTCATACCAATACCGTTATCTACAATACTCAAAGCTATATGGTCATTTTCGATTTTGCTTTGTAAAATGATTAACCCATTCTCGTGGGTAAATTTGATTGCATTCAATAAAATATTACGAATAATGATATCAAAATGTTGGGGATCTGCATGTATACTTAAACTTGTATTGATCTGATTTTGAATAGCAATCTTTTTTTGATCGGCCATTCCCTTTAATAATCCTATTGAAATTGCAGATTGTTTACTGATATTAATTTCTTTCAATTCTGGCGTATTAATTCCCTTCATTCTTGATCTAGACCAGATTAAAAGATTGTCTAACACATAGTTTAAATTTTGGACCTGTTTGGTTAAGTTTAGCTTTAACTCATGATAAGTATCATGGTCCAATGATTCGGGATCTAACATCGGTAATACTGCATTCAATGATGCAATAGGTGATCGTAAATCATGTGATACAATGGAAAAGACTTTGTCTTTTAATAATAAGGTTTCTTCTAGTTCTTCCTTTTGAGCTTGTAGTAAAAGGTTAGTGGCTGTTTTATATTTATTTCTTTTCCAAATTATGACGAGTAAAATGACTACCACTACCATCGTAATCAGTAGTGAAATATTAAGGATCGTCTTTTTTTGATTGTTTTCTATCTCTTGTTCCTTTTCTTTCTTGAGTTGATCAATTTCTGACTCTTTCTTTTCTGCTTCAAATTTGGCTTGCATTTCCGCTAATTTCGAACGGCTCCTTTCTTGATACAGGGAATCATTTAATTGACTAGATTTTTTTTGTACTTGATAAGCTTCTTTGAATTCGCCAATGCCTTCATAGGCATTTGCCAATAAATTATAGATAAGTGCGGTTTCTGATTTCGCCCCCATTTGATGGCTTAGTTGCAGGGCTTTTTCAAGATAGGGAATTGAGGATGCAAATGATGCATTGCTATTTAATAATCTACCAATTCTATATAAAGCGGTTAATTCAAGTTGAATACTTTTTATTTTAGTTGCATATTGAACTGAAAGTGTATAATAATATTTAGCGCTATCTGTTAATTTTCTTGCTTCCGATAAGTCGCCTGCATTTCGGTAAGCAAAAGCAATTAAATAATCGTCTTTTAAATTTAAATTGAATGCCAGGGCTTTATTGGTATAATGCAAGGCGCTATCATAATTTTTCCCTCTTAAATATGTAAAAGAAAGATTATTCAAAGCCCTCCCTATACTTTTCTGGTCGTTCAATTGTGTATGCAGAGCTAAGTCTTTCAAAAAGAATTCTATAGATTTATTGGTATTGCCTTGGGAATTATAAACAGATGCCATACATCGATATGAAGCAGCAAGTGCTGATAGGTTTTGTATGGAATCATTCCATTTGAGTGCTTTTGTACTGTACTCAAAAGCTAATGTGAAATCGCCCTTCCTATATTTAATCCATGCTAGATTATTGAGTGCAATACCTATTTCCTTGGGTTGTTTAATCTTTTCTGATTCTATTAAAGCTAGATTGGCGTAATCTAATGCTAGTTGGGTATTTTTATCGGATAATTTTTCAGCTATATTATTTAGAAACTGAATACGTTCAATGCCCTGACCCTTGCTATTCAGCAAAAGATCAATACTGTCTTTTGAAAATGTTTGCGAGAATAAAGTGGATTTCCCTAAAAAAAAGAAAGCAATACAAAATAAGTACGCTGACTTTTTATATTCATCATTCATGAACAAAATATAAGTTGGGAAATTACAAAAAACAATAGGCTAAGTGTAAAAAACTTTGCCAATTGGGCTATTTATTTCACGAAACTTGCTTTTAAGCTCAAGTCTATACTCTGTGCTTGGTGAATTAATCCTCCCACGCTTACAAAGTCTACCCCGGTTTTTGCAAAAGCCTCAATACTCGATAAATTAATACCACCGCTTGCTTCTGTTTCTACCCTACCCTGAATCAGTTCCAATGCTTGTGAAACTTCTTCTGGAGTAAAATTATCAAGCATGATGCGATCTACTTTATTCAAAGCCAAATTACACACCAATTGAACGTCTGTTACACTTCTTGTTTCTACTTCAATTTTTAATGGTTGCACCAAGTTTTGAGAATAGGTATATGCTTGATTGATTGCTTCAATGATTCCACCACAATAGTCAATATGATTGTCTTTAAGCATGATCATATCATATAAACCAAATCGATGATTGATGCCACCTCCAATTTTAACTGCTTCTTTCTCCAATAATCTAAAATTGGGTGTTGTTTTTCTTGTATCTAACAAACGGGTATGGTAACCCTTTAATAACTGGGAATACTGATTGGTTAAGGTAGCTATCCCACACATTCTTTGCATGCAATTTAAGACCAGCCTTTCCCCTTTTAATATGGTATGCACGGAAGCGGTAATTTCAAAAGCAATTTCACCAACAATCATTTGATCACCATCTTTTTTAAATGCGATAAAATGACAATTGGGCTCTAGAAGAGTGAAAATCTTTTTTGCAACTTCAACACCTGCTAGTATACCACGCTCTTTTATTTTGAGTTGGGCTTTACCTTGCTGTGAAGCAGGTATACAGCTTAAAGTTGAATGATCTCCATTTCCAATATCTTCTTTTATTGCAGCATCAACCAAAGAAGCCAATGCAATATCAAATGAATTCATACACCTTCTTTAGCTAATTCTCATGGTAATTATATACAAAGTCCCGTTTTTTTGCTTCAGCTGTACGGTTATACTATAGCTTTTACCCGAAGTGGTTAATTTTCCTAAAATATATACCAATGTTCCCTTGCCACCATCTGAAACCTTCTCAAATCCTTTAATTCCATTATCTGCATAAAATGACTTTAACGCCATTGCAGCCTGATTTTTACTCATATTTTTTACTTCGTCCTTGTCTAATAATTTCAGGTCTACATAATCATCTAAGTAAGTCGTAATCATATCTGGATTAGCCGATTTCAATGCTCTTATCACCATATCTGTGTCAGACTGGGCTTGGGCATTAATCAATCCTCCCAACACAAGTCCAATAAATAAAATCAAATTCTTCATACAATCCATTTAGGCTTAAAATATGCTATAATCATGCCAAAATTGGGCATTTTTACCGATTTGATAAATGTACTGCCAAAAGCTGAATGAGAAATAAGTTAACTTTAACGCATGAGCAAAAAAGTAATATTAATCATCATGGATGGTTGGGGTTTAGGTCAAGTAAAATCTGCCGATGCCATCCAAAATGCGAATGTGCCATTTGTTAGTTCATTATATGCTAAATACCCAAATACAACTTTAATCACTTGTGGGGAACAAGTAGGTTTGCCAGATGGACAAATGGGAAATAGTGAGGTAGGTCACCTTAATTTGGGTGCTGGAAGAATTGTGTACCAAGAGTTACAAAGAATAAATGTTGCAGTAAGAGATGGTTCTTTAGCTCAAAATCAAGCACTGAAGAATGCAATCGAAATAGCCAAGCATACAGGTAAAAATTTACACCTAATAGGTTTAGTGAGTGATGGGGGTGTGCATTCTCATACCAATCATTTAAAAGCAATTTGTTCCATATGTCATACAGAGGGGCTAAGTAATGTGTTTGTGCACGCTTTCACCGATGGAAGAGATACCGATCCTAAAAGTGGTTTAGGATATATTCAAGATGTAGAAGCCCATCTTAAAAAGACAACAGGAACCATCGCAACAGTAAGTGGCAGGTATTATGCAATGGACAGAGATAAAAGATGGGAACGGGTTGCATTGGCTTACCATTGTATGGTGAATGCAAAGGGCAATAAAGCATTTAGTGCTGAAGCGGCCATTCAATCTAGTTATGACGCAGCTATAACAGATGAATTTATTTTACCTACTGTATTAACTAATGCAGATGGATCTCCTATTGCAACCATTCAAGAGGGAGATGTAGTTATCGCTTTTAATTTTAGAACAGATCGTTGCAGAGAAATTACTGAAGTACTTACGCAGCAAGCATTTCCTGAACAAAATATGCACCCATTGAATTTGCATTATACAACCATGACTATGTATGATCAAAAATTTAAAGGAGTAAATGTGATTTTTGAAAATGACAATTTAACCAATACCATCGGTGAAGTATTGGCAGCTCATGGTAAAAAACAAATTAGGATTGCAGAAACGGAAAAGTACCCTCATGTAACATTTTTCTTTAGTGGTGGAAGGGAAGAGCCTTTTTCGGGAGAGTCTAGAATAATGGCGCCCTCGCCCAAAGTGGCCACTTACGATTTACAACCAGAAATGAGTGCTGCTGAACTTACGGATAAAATTTTACCAGAAATTGCTGCTGAATCTACAGATTTTATATGTTTGAATTTTGCCAATGCTGATATGGTTGGTCATACGGGTGTTTTTAGTGCAGTTGTAAAAGCAGTTGAAACAGTAGACACTTGTGTTGCAAAAATTGTAACGCTGGCTATTGAGCATGGCTATACCATCTTCTTAACTGCTGATCATGGTAATGCCGACTATCTTATTAATGAAGACGGTTCTCCTAATACTGCGCATACTTTAAATCCTGTTCCATTATTTATTATTGATAAAGAATGGAAGGGTAATTTGGTGCCAGGAAAACTAGCCGATATAGCACCTACCATATTAACTTTTATGGAAGTACCCATACCAGCTCAAATGACTGGAAATATTTTAACCAAATAAACCGCATACCATGTTTAAGAAAATACTTTTAGCCTTATTGGTTGTATTGATTGTTCTACAAGCTTTTAGACCTGAAAAAAATAATTCAGGCAATAAGCAAAACGATATCAGTTCCCTGTATCCAGTGCCCCAAAATGTAGAGCAAATTTTAGTAAAAGCTTGTAATGATTGTCATTCCAATAGCACTGTTTATCCATGGTATGCAGAAGTTCAGCCTATTGCTTGGTGGTTAGATGACCATGTAAAAGACGGCAAAAAGCACTTGAATTTTAATGAATTTGCTTCTTATAGATTGGCAAAACAATACCATAAACTAGAAGAAGTTTTTGATGAAGTTAAAGGGGGTGAAATGCCTTTAGAATCGTATACCATTGTACACGGTGATGCTAAATTAACGACTGAAGAAAGAAATATACTTATAGACTGGTCAGTTGCTGTAAGAGATACGATGAAAGCTCGTTTTCCTGCCGATAGTTTAATTATGAAAAAGAAAAAATAATCCCTCGGGTTTATATTTTAAAGGTTGATGAATGCATGTGTAGAAAGAAAATGATTTCAAGCATTTTAATGCTAGTAACTGTTCTTAGTATTAATGCACAGGAAAATAGTGATACAGCTAAAACAAAAGCCTCGCTTTTAGACGATGTTGTAGTGTATTCAAGTCGTTTTGCAGAAAAGTTTAAACGGGTTGCTCAAACTATTGATGTTTTAAAAACTAGGGAGCAACTTAATTTTCAACTCAATACAGCTGACGCATTAATCAATTCAGGTAAGTTGTTTGTGCAAAAAAGCCAGCAAGGAGGGGGTAGCCCCGTAATTCGAGGGTTTGAAGCAAGTCGAATATTAATGGTAGTAGATGGTGTTAGAATGAATAATGCCATTTATCGAGCAGGACATTTACAAAATATCATTACCGTTGATAATATGGTGTTAGACCGTATGGAGATTTTGTATGGTCCATCTTCTACGCTTTTTGGTAGTGATGCTTTGGGCGGCGTAATTAGTTTGAGTACGAAAGACCCAATTTTATCCACTACTAATAAGACGCAAATTGCTGGTGCTGCAACTCTTCGTTATTCCAGTGCAATGCAAGAAAATAGGGGAAATATTCAAATGAATATAGGTGGACAAAAATGGGCTTCTTTTACTTCAATTAGTTATGGAAGTTTTGGTGATTTAATCCAAGGCAGTCAAAGAAGTGCAGCCTATCCAAATTTTGGGAAAAGAAATATTTATGTGGAGCGGGTTGGAAATCTGGATATAATTATGCCCAACCCCAACCCCAACAAGCAAGTTGGTTCTGGATATAAACAAGTAGATATTACACAGAAATTTTTATACAAAGCCAGTGAAAAAGTGCAACATATTTTGAATTTGCAATTTTCTAATACCAACGATATTCCCCGTTATGATCGCCTATCCGAAATGAACGGCGCAGTTCCTGTATTTGCAGAATGGTATTATGGTCCACAATTGAGAAATATGGCTGCTTATCAATTGAGTGTAAAAGATCAGCCCGGATTTTTTAAAGACATTAAAATAACGGCTAGTTTTCAAGACATTGAGGAGAGCAGGATTTCCAGAAGATTTCAAAGCAATAACAAAGATTTTAGGTGGGAGCGAATTAATGTATTTGGGCTAAATATAGATGCCAAGCATTATTATGGAAAACATGAATTGCATATTGGAGCTGAAACCTATAGTAACTATATAAAGTCTACTGCTGAAAGGGTTCAAATTGTTACAGGTGCAAAAAGCCGAATTACAACAAGGTATTCAGATGGTCCAACTTCGATGGGAACGCATGCCATTTTTGCTCAACATACTTACAAAATTTCCGATCAATTAACCATCAATGATGGACTTAGATTCAATATGGTACAGATGAATGCCCAGTTTGTAGATACTGCTTTAACTCGATTTCCATTCACTAAAGTCAAACAAAGTAATCAATCCATTACCGGAAATTTAGGCATAGTGTATGCAACAAAAAATAATCTTAGAGCGGCAATAGTATTCAGTACAGGTTTTCGATCTCCCAATGTAGATGATTTGGCTAAAGTATTCGATTCTAGAACGGGTTTGGTAGTTGTTCCCAATACTAATATACAACCAGAGTATACGTACAATATTGAATTCAATTTGAATAAATACAGCAAATCATTTAGTTATGGAGCAGCTGTATTTTATACTGCATTTAGCAATGCCTTGGTGTTAGATCGATTTTTATTTAATGGCCAAGACAGCATTTTTTATAGTGGGGTCAAAAGTGCGGTTTATTCATTGCAAAATAAAGCCAGGGCAAGATTATATGGGCTTAGTTTAAATGCAAACCTACAACTGAGTTCAACCATTTCTGCTGAAGGAGTGATTAATTTTACCAAAGGCCAATTTAGAGATGCTGTAAATGGTCAAACACCCTTGGATCATGTTCCCCCAACGCATGGAAGGTTTGCTTTGAAGTACCAAGGAATTAAATGGAATACAGATTTTTCTGTTTTATTTAATGGTTGGAAAAGATTGGCCAACTATAACCTAAATGGAGAAGATAATTTACAATATGCCACTCCAGATGGCATGCCTGCTTGGTATATCCTCAACTTCCGGTCATCTTTTCAATTGAAAAAGCAAATTCAATTACATGTGTCAATTGAAAATATATTGGATCGCAACTACCGCTATTTTGCAAGCGGAATTTCTGCACCTGGCAGAAATATTTCTATCTCATTAAGGGCTTCTTTTTAGTTGTAAAAACGATTATTTATGCCTCTAACTAATCCAAATGGATAAAGGTGGTGGCTTTTGTTTAATTTGCAGCATGGAAATTAAAAAAGCTGCATACGTTATCTCCAATGCCGATTATAAAGCCTGCCCAGCAGCGGATAGGCCTGAGTTCGCTTTTATAGGAAGAAGTAACGTGGGCAAATCTTCTTTAATCAATATGTTGTGCAAGAATAATAAACTTGCCAAAACCTCTTCTGCTCCAGGTAAAACCCAGTTGATTAATCATTTTGAAATTGAAAGCAATAGTAAATCAAATCATGGGTTTAAGAAATGGTATTTAGTAGACTTACCCGGTTATGGTTTTGCTAAAGTAGCCCAAAGTAGCAGACGAAGATGGGAGCAAATGATTGAAAACTATTTGCGTAAAAGAGAAAACCTAGTTAATGTATTTGTATTAATTGATAGTAGGCATAAACCCCAGAAGATTGATTTAGAATTTATTAGTCAATTAGATAAATGGCAAATTCCTTTTAGTTTGGTGTTTACCAAAACCGACAAAGAGAAGCCAGGAGTGGTTGCAAATAATATTCAAGCTTTTTTTGATACACTTAGAAGTACTTGGCAATTTTTACCACAACATTTTGTAACCAGTGCCGAAAAACACCAAGGAAGAGACGAAATATTAGATTTTATTCAATTGAAAAACGAATCAGTTGCCTAATACTTTTTCCATTGCACTGGCTTTGAGTAAGCATTCTTCATATTCCAATTCAGGATTGCTATAAATGGTAATTCCACTCCCTGCCAAATAACTTAAATACTTGTTTTGGGAATTATACAGTAAGCTTCTTATCACAACATTGAAATCAAAATCTTTGTTTGGGTTGATATAGCCAACTGCTCCTGAAAATATACCTCTTTCTATGGGTTCATATTGATGAATCAATTCCATTACTTTTTTCTTTGGGGCTCCAGTCATACTCCCCATTGGGAATCCGGTTTCAACTAATTCTTTGATTCCTACTCCTTCCATTAATTGCCCACTAATAGTAGAAATCATTTGGTGTACCTGGGGGAAACTATATATGCCAAACAGTTCGTCCACTTTTACTGTACCCGCTTTACAAACCCTACTAAAGTCATTTCTAACCAAGTCTACCACCATTACGTTTTCACTTCTATCTTTACTACTTAGCAATAAAGCTTTTTTAAGCGCTTCGTCTTTAGTGGTATTCAATGGTTCTCTTTTTACCGTTCCTTTAATGGGCTGGGAAATGATTTTATCTCCTATTTTTTTTAACCAACGTTCAGGGCTTGCACAAATTAGATGGGCATCATTTTCTTTGTAATAACAAGCAAATGGAGTAGGGGATAATTGAGTTAATTGCTTGTATAAGGAAACCGGATTTGCTGCTGCATTTTCAGAATGAAACTCTTGGCAAAAATTTATTTCATAACAATCCCCTTGTTGAATATGCGCTTGCAATTGTTGTATTGTAGCAATATAATTCTCTTTGCTCATGCCCGCTCTAATAAGAATTGGGCCGCTATTTTTTACTGCAATATTGGTTGCAATAATTTGAGTAAAAATTTGATCGGGGTCTAAGCTATGCGTTTCAATGATTAACCCTTCCTCGTTGAGGGTTAAAATATGGTCTGGTCTAAAAAAAAATGCTTCGCTAAAGTTGATGGGATTTTTTTGTTGAGAGCCGTCTATATGCTTGGCATTGTATTCATAGGCAAAATGACCGAATAGCCAATCCCGATTTGATTGATAAAATAAATCAATCTCTTCTGCGGTATTTGCTCCTTTAATAATGCCTATTTCACCCGCTGCAGCTATGCATTCCAAAGAATGGTGCGCTGAAGCATATTGGTGATTATCTAAAAAAGAGCAAACACTGAACTGATTAACCCAATGCAGTATTTGCTCTTTTATATATGGTACATCCTTTACAGAAAATACCTTTTTAGTTCTTTTCAAAATGGTATGAACTTTTAAAAGTCGTCATCCTCATCATCATCAAAGCCACCGCTTTTGTCGTTAAAAAGGTCGAACTCTTTAAAGTCTTCGTCTACTTTAAAATCTTCCTCTTCTTCTTCTTTTTTCTTTCCACCAGTCGCTTTTTTACCCTTGCTCTTGGGTAAGTCAAATTCATCAAAATCAGGATCCCAACTGTCGTCTTCATCTGATGCTTCCCAATCGTCATCTTTTTCATCTGCCTCATCATCTAAATCATCCTCGTCGTCATCTGCTATTTTTTTAGCCGATGATTTCGTGCCCGATTTTTTTGAAGTAGACTTTACGATGGGTTCATCATCTTCCAAATCATCGTCGTCATCATCATCCTTTTTCTTTGCTTTAGGAGACGGTTTACTTGCGGCTTCTTTTGCCGGTACTTTTGGGGTAGAGGATTTCTTATCCTTATCAGACTTCGCTGCCATATTTCTAATAAGATTTAGAGCGTAAATTTTGTACGCAAAATTATATTAACCAAATAAATTTTTCAATATCAAATCAAATGCCAAAACTATAAGCTAACTATCTGCTCTCTTCCTGGACCATTCGAAACATACTTAACAGGCGCACCCACATAATTGTTGATGAAATCGATGTAAGTATTCATTTCTGCTGGCAAAGCTGCTGCCGTTTTGATGGTAGAAGTATCGGTATTCCAGCCTTTAAAAGATTGGAGTATTGGGCTAATTTTAGCTCTGGAAATCTGGTAAGGAACTTCCTCCGTTATTTTCCCGTTTACATCATAAGCAGTACATACTTCTAATTCTTTAAAGCTATCTAAAACATCGGCCTTGGTCATGATGATTTTAGTAACGCCATTAATCATACAAGTGTACTTTAATGCTACTAAATCTATCCAGCCACAACGTCTTGGTCTACCTGTAGTAGCACCAAATTCGCTGCCGATTCTTCTTAATTCTTCACCTGTTTCATCTTCTAATTCAGTTGGGAAAGGTCCGCCACCTACTCTAGTGCAATAAGCTTTAGAAACGCCCATTACGTCATTAATTTTTTTAGGAGACACGCCTAAGCCTGTACATACACCAGCTGATATGGTATTCGAAGATGTTACAAAAGGGAAAGTGCCAAAATCAATATCAAGCATACTTCCCTGTGCACCTTCAGCCAATACTTTTTTACCCTTGGTTAATTGGTCATTAATAAAGTATTCGCAATTAATCACATTCAATGTTTTCAAAAACTCTAAAGCTTCAAAAAACTCTTCTTCCCAAGCTGAAATGTCTTCAATAAAATGGAAATTATCCAATAGTTTCTGGTGCTTTAAACGCAACTTAATATATTGGCTAGTAAAGTTTTTATCTAGTAAGTCGCCTACTCTCAAAGCATTTCTACCGGTCTTGTCCATGTAAGCAGGTCCAATTCCTTTTAAAGTAGAGCCAATTTTGCTTTCTCCTTTAGACAATTCAGATGCTTTGTCTAATGCTCTATGCGTTGGCACAATAATATTGGTGCGCTCAGAAATAAATAAATTTTTTCTTACATCAATTCCATGTGCTGCAACAGCATCACATTCTCTTTTTAATGTAACAGGATCTAATACTACACCACCTCCAATAATATTTACTTTATCCTGATGAAAAATGCCTGAAGGAATTTGGTGTAAAACCATTTTCTTACCTTCTACATATAGGGTATGTCCTGCGTTGGGACCACCTTGAAAGCGGGCTACTATATCATAATTGGGAGCAAAATAATCTACTATTTTACCCTTTCCTTCGTCGCCCCATTGTAAGCCTAATATTACGTCAACCATAGTTTATTATCTAAGCCGCAAAAATAAGGGATAAGAATAAGAGTTTGGGGTTAAATATTTAACCTTCTTTCTCCGTATCAAAACGATCAACCGTTTGAATTCCGTTTAGCGATTTTAATCGATTTACTAGTTCTTCTAATTCTTCTTTATCATGGACAAATACCTTAATGGTACCCTCAAACAAACCCTCTCTTGAATCAATGCTTAATCCCGAAATATTAATGCGTAAATCTCCACTGATTACATTCGTTATTTTATTAATAACACCCACATCGTCTAGCCCTACAATCTTTAGACCAGTCAAGAAAGAAATTTCTTTATTCTTCGCCCATTTGGTTTTTACAACCCGATGCCCATAGTTAGCTAACAATTGAGTGGCATTGGGGCAACTCGTTCTATGAATAATTAATCCTTTACCTGTACTAACAAAACCAAATACGTCATCACCTGGAATGGGATTACAACATTTGGCCAACGTGTACATAATTTTATCACTGCTCTCCCCAAAAATGATGAGTTCAGAATCTTTTTTAGAAACTGCTTTTGTTGGGTCAGTAATTAAATCATTAAAAACTGGCTTCGGTTTTGGAATTTCAATCTTATCTCCTAGTACTTGAAAGTCTTTTAATTCTCTCAAATCAATTGCTTTGGTAGCAATTTTATAGTTCAGGTCTAATGCAGAGTTTAACTTGTAAAACTGCATGAGTTCTTCCACATTATATTGACTGTATGCAGCCCCAATCGATTCTAATCTTCTTTGTAAAACATATTTACCATCCTCTGCAATTTTCCTTTTTTCTTCCCGTAAACTGTCTTTGATTTTATTCTTGGCTTTGGCAGTAACAACCATATTCAGCCAATCCTCCGAAGGTTTTTGCTTATTGCTGGTGATGATTTCTATTTGATCACCACTTCTGAGTTTATGTCCTATGGGAACCAATTTGTGGTGCACTTTTGCCCCAATACATTTGGTACCAATGGCAGAGTGAATAGAGAACGCAAAATCAAGTGCGGTACTACCTGTAGGCAACATTTTCACTTCCCCTTTTGGGGTATAAACATATATTTCCTCTGCTAAAAAAGAAGTTTTAAAGTCTTGTAGAAAGTCTACTCCATCTGTATCAGGCGCTCCTAATACTTCCCTGATTTGACCAAACCATTTGTCAAATCGGTCTTCATCGTTGCCTTCTTTTCCTTCCTTGTATTTGAAATGAGCTGCCAAACCTTTCTCAGCAATCTCATTCATTCTTTTGGTTCTAATTTGAACTTCTACCCATTTACCCTGGGGCCCCATCACGGTTGTGTGTAAAGCTTCGTATCCATTGCTTTTGGGGTTGCTTAGCCAGTCTCTTAATCTTTCAGGGGAGGGATTGTACTCGTCGGTAATCATAGAGTACACTTTCCAGCATTGCTCTTTCTCTTTTTCGGGAGGGGCATTTAAAATGACCCGAATGGCAAAAAGATCATACACTTCTTCAAAAGCCACCGATTTTTTCTTGATTTTATTCCAGATGGAGTGAATGCTCTTGGGTCTACCATAAATTTCAAAATCAAAATCAGCAGCAACTAATTTTTCGCGAATTGGTCTAATGAATTCGTTGATATAGCGGGTTCTTTCGCGTTTGGTTTCCGATAATTTTTTAGCTATGTCTTTGTAAGCTTCTGGTTCCATGTATTTCATGGAAAGGTCTTCCAGCTCGGTTTTGATGCTGTATAATCCCATTCGATGAGCCAATGGAGCATAAACCCAAACTGTTTCAGAAGCGATTTTTAATTGCTTTTCTCTTTTCATATGGTCCAAAGTCCGCATATTGTGTAAGCGGTCGGCCAATTTGATGAGAATTACCCTAGGGTCATCCGTTAAGGTTAAGAGGATCTTTTTAAAATTCTCTGCTTGTTGACTGGTATTGGTATCAATGACTCCTGAAATCTTGGTTAATCCATCTACAATTTTGGCAATCTCTGTACCAAATTCCATCTCCACATCTTCTAAAGAAATATCTGTGTCTTCAACCGTATCGTGTAAGAGTGCACAGATAGTACTTCTTACTCCCAGCCCAATTTCTTCTACGCAAATCATGGCCACTGCAATAGGGTGAAGTATATAGGGTTCCCCACTTTTTCTGCGCATGGTTTTATGCGCATTGGCAGCCATTTCAAAAGCGGTTCTTAATAATTCTTTATCCCCTTTTTTTAATTTAGGGCGCAGTACTTTTAATAATGCACGATAATGGCGAATGATTTCTTTTTTCTCCTGTTCTTCGTTCAGCGTGTATTTAGCTAAACTAGGCTCTATTGACTGAATTGGGGCTGAATCCATACAATACGAAGATACGAAAAGGCTTCATTTGAATTTGTTTTATGCGGCTGCTAAAGAATGGCGTACCTTAAATAAAAATTTTTCTTGAAGCATCCCTATTTTAAAGTTTGTGTAATTGCCTGTATTTGTTTGTTTTTAATTCTTCAACAAACAAATGCCCAATCTTCTGTTCCCGATACGGTTAAAACGGGAATTTACGTTACCAGCAT
This sequence comes from Synechococcus sp. UW140, assembly GCA_943371295.1. Lineage (GTDB taxonomy): Bacteria > Bacteroidota > Bacteroidia > Chitinophagales > Chitinophagaceae > Sediminibacterium. The sequence continues at coordinate 47,962 of CALRUG020000002.1, forward strand.
TCACGATATCGACTTTAAACAAAAGGAATATACTATCAACTTATGGCTTTGGATGCGGTATAAGAACCGAGATTTTGAATTTGATAAATACCTAGAAGTACCGAACGCCAAATCGGTCACTAAATTATATTCTACCATTGATTCTTCGGCCGGAGATTATTTTATGCAGATGAAATTGCAGTGCGTTATGAAAGACAATTGGAGTATTCAAAACTTTCCATTTGATCGGCAAAGGCTTTGGTTCTCTATTGAAAATTCACAATTTGATGCAAGTGAATTGGTGTTTTCTAGGGATACATTGGGAAAAAACTTTGACCCACGTTTTACGTTGAGAGGATGGGTCATTGACAGTTTTGTAACCAGTACTTCAGTTAAAATGTATGAATCTGCTTTTGGGGACCCCTCTATAGATACCGCACATACAGAGTATGGTTCATATAGGGCAAGAATTAGTTTAAGCCGAGATGCAGGAGACTTATTCTGGAAAATGTTTTTGGGGATGTACATCTCTTTTTTGATTACTTATATCTGTTTTTATATTCATGCAGATAGTATTGACTCCCGTTTTGGATTAAGTGTGGGAGCACTATTTGCTGTGATTGGTAATAAATATGTAGTGGAAGCTTCTTTGCCAGAGTCTACCACATTTACCTTAGTAGACTTATTACATGGTATTACTTTGTTATTTATCATTGCGGGAGTAAGCTTATCTATTTACTCTTTGAAATTGCAGAAGCAAGGCAAATTGGCGCAAGGGAATCGATTTGATATGATTACGGCACAAGTGTTTTTAGTAATTTATGTTGCCTTAAATAGTTGGTTAATCTGGAAAGCTAACCAACAATAATTCTATTTACATTTGCGCTGCAATGACCGTTACCGCCAAAAAGAAAATATTTGATTTCAGTTTATTAAGACGCATCTTCTTTTTTGTAAGACCCTATAAGTCCTATTTCTATTTAAGTTTAGTGTTGGCCATATTCATGGCAATTGCAGCTCCAGTAAGACCTTACTTAATTCAGCTAACAGTAAATGGAGCAACCGGAAAAGCAGCGCAAGTGCCAGATTGGGTAAAATGGGTATTGTTTGGAAATGATTTGTCTGATGTGAGTAGGTTTATCATTGCGGTCACTATATTCCAGATCAGTTTTTTATTTATTGAAACTGCTATCCGTTTTCTGTTTTCTTACATCACTGCTTGGATGGGACAAAATGTGGTGAAAGATTTAAGGGTAACCGTGTATAAAAAAGTCTTGGGCTTGAATTTGAGGCAGTTTGATCAAACCCCGATTGGCACCCTCACAACAAGAACCATCAATGATATCGAAAGCATCAATGAAATATTTTCAGATGGCTTAATCCCCATAGTTGCCGATTTACTTACCATTATTATTACGTTAGCCACCATGTTTTATATGGATTGGAAATTGACCCTAGTGAGTCTAACGCCATTCCCGATCATGATTATTGCTACTTACTATTTTAAAGAGAGTGTGAACAAAAGTTTTATGCAGGTTCGCAATGCGGTGGCTGCGCTCAATGCATTTGTACAAGAGCATATTACGGGAATGCAAGTGGTTCAAGCTTTTGCAGCGGAAGACAAAGAGGCTAGGGCCTTCAAAAAAATCAATGAGAAACATAGAGACGCCAATATCAATGCCATTTTTGCCTATTCTGTTTTTTTTCCAGTTGTAGAAGTGGTATTGGCAGTGAGTATGGGTATATTGGTTTGGTGGATTGCCGACCGAACCTTGGATGCCGGTTTATTGGTGGCGTTTATTTTGTATCTCAACCAAATATTCAGACCCTTACGCGTTATAGCAGATAAGTTCAATGTTTTGCAAATGGGCATGATTGCAGCCGAGAGGGTGTTAAAAGTGCTAGATAATACCGACGAATTGCCTCCAGCTGCGCCCAATGCATATGCACCAGCAAAAATCAAAGGCGATATCAGATTTAAAGACGTGAGCTTTTCTTATACTGGCACCCAAAATGTGTTGCATCATATCAATTTCGACGTGAAAGCGGGTGAAACGGTTGCATTAGTAGGTCATACCGGAAGCGGAAAAACTTCTATTATCAGCTTACTCAATCGATTGTATCAAATTCAAGAAGGTGAAATAGCTATTGATGGGGTGGATATAAACCGCTGGGATACGGACTGCCTGCGCAAAGGGATTGGGGTGGTATTGCAAGACGTTTTTTTGTTTTCAGGAACGGTGATGGACAATATTACCCTCCGAAATCCAGAAATCTCTGTTGCCCAAGTAGAACAAGCGGCCAAAATGATTGGAGTACACGACTTTATCATGCAATTGCCAGGGGGATACCAGTACAATGTAATGGAGCGAGGCAATACCCTTAGTTTGGGCCAACGTCAGCTAATTTCCTTTATTAGGGCTTTGCTCTATAATCCAGCTATCCTTATTTTGGATGAAGCCACTTCATCTATAGATACGGAAAGCGAAATGTTGATAGAAAAAGCCATTGATACCCTTATTTCAGGTAGAACTTCCATTGTAATAGCCCATCGCTTAAGTACTATTCGAAAAGCCAACCAAATCATAGTGTTAGATAAGGGTGAATTAAAGGAAAAAGGGAGTCATACAAGTTTATTGGCGGCTGGCGGATTCTATGCCCGATTACACGAAATGCAGTTTGAGAAAAAGAAAGCTGTTTTGCAGTAAATTTCCCCCATCTACCCTTATCTTTGCCGCAAATTTAGAGATGGGTATGGCCTCAAAAAGCATAAAAACATTACTGGTAGCTGTTTTCAGCATATTCTTATTGCTTTTTTCTGCGAATTCATTTGCGAGCGACGCACCTGCTGGTGGCGCCGAAAAGCATGAAGCAAGTTCATTTGATCCTGCTAAGCTCATTATGGAGCATATTATGGACGCACATGAGTTCCATTTTGCTACTATTGGCGAAAAACATATCAGCATTCCATTACCTGTTATTCTATATTCTCCTGAGAGAGGATTATCGATGTTCAATTATTCAAAATTTAACCATGGACACGATGTGTACCAAGGATACAAATCAGAAGAAGGACATATTGTAGCAGTAAATGAAGCTGGCGAACACGATACAACGGTAACTGTTTACGATATGAGTTTAACTCGTAACGTGGTACAGATGTTTATTGCACTTACTTTATTATGTGTATTGATGATTGGGGTAGCCAATAAGTATAAGCGCAATGGTGCAAAAGTTGCGCCAAGCGGATTTCAAAATGCAGTGGAGCCCGTTATCACTTTTGTAAGAGATGAAGTGGGTAAACCTAATTTGGGTCATGCTTACGAGAAATTCATGCCTTATTTATTGACGGTATTTTTCTTCATCTTGATTAACAACTTGATGGGATTAATTCCTGGCTCTGCTAACGTAACAGGAAATATTGCATTTACTATTGTATTAGGGGTGATTAGTTTCTTTGTTATTTTATTCAGCACCAACAGACATTTCTGGGCGCATATTTTTAATCCTCCTGTACCTGGTTTTGTAAAACCAATTTTAGTACCTGTGGAGTTTTTAGGAATTTTCACCAAGCCATTTGCTTTGATTGTCCGTTTGTTTGCCAATATGGTTGCGGGCCACATTGTAATTACTTGTTTCGTAATGTTGATTTTTATTTTCGGAGCCATGAGTAAGGTTGCAGGATGGGGTTTTGCTCCTGTATCAATGGCATTTACCATTTTCATTTATTTTATAGAGATATTGGTTGCCTTTATTCAAGCGTTCATCTTCACTAATTTGACTGCCGTATTTATTGGTCAGTCTATGGAAGGTGCTCACCATGATGAAGCGCATCATTAATTTTTTTTATCATTAAAACAAACAGTATGTCAGTTATTAACACTTTGTTGGATGTAAGCATGAGCCATTTAGGTGGTGCTATTGGTGCAGGATTAGCTGCAATTGGTGCCGGTATTGGTATCGGTCAAATTGGTAAAGGTGCTGTAGAAAGCATCGCTCGTCAGCCAGAAGCTTCTAACGACATCCGTGCAAACATGATCTTGACTGCCGCTTTCGTTGAGGGTGTTGCCCTTTTCGCGGTAATCGCAGGTATCTTGGCTGTATTAAAAGCCTAGTTGCACAAACTTTTTACTGCATCGTGCGCACAGGGCAATCGATGCAGTAATCTTTAACTAAACATTGAAGTTTTAAACATATAATATGGAATTGTTATTACCCGGATTAGGATTGTTGGTATGGACTTTACTAGCATTCCTCGTTGTATTCTTCTTGTTGAAGAGCTTTGCGTGGAAGCCTATTCTATCTTCATTGAAAGAAAGAGAAACCGGTATTGCTGATGCAATTGCTTCTGCAGATAAAGTGAAAGCTGAAATGGCTGCATTGAAGAATGAGAATGAAGCAATGATGGCTAAAGCGCGTGAAGAGAGAGCGGTGATGATTAAAGAAGCGAAAGAAACAGCAGATAAAATGGTTGCAGACGCTAAAGATAAAGCCAAGTCTGAATATGATCGTATTGTAGCTGAAGCGCAATCTGCCATCATGCAACAAAAAAATGCAGCTTTAACTGATGTTAAAAATCAGGTAGGTGCGTTGGTAATTGAAGTAGCAGAAAAAGTGTTAAGCAGAGAATTGTCTAACAAAGGCGATCAAGAGAATTATATTAAACAATTAGCTGAAGGCGTTAAACTGAACTAATACATGTCGAACCCAAGATTAGCAGACCGTTATGCCAAAAGCCTAGTTGATCTTTCTACAGAAAGAAATCAATTAGATACTGTGCGTACTGATATGCAATACATACAGGCCATTTGCAAAGCAAGTCGCGACTTTTTGAATGTTCTACGTAGCCCAATTATTAAGGCAGACCAAAAAGAAAAAATGTTGGTTGCAGTAATTAGTGGTAAAGTATCTGAACTAACTGCATTGTTTTGCAATTTGTTGGTAAGAAAAGGAAGAGAAAGTGATTTGCCTGAGATTGCTGCTGCATTCATAAATCAGTACAATGCATTAAAGGGCATTCACCAAGTAAAGCTTACAACAGCTGTTCCTGTTTCTGAAGAATTAAAAAAGTCTATTGAAGCAAATGTTCAGAAGGCAAATAATTTTACTTCGGTTGAATTAGAGACTGCTGTAGATGAGAAATTAATTGGAGGTTTTGTTCTAGAATTTAATAATAAACAAGTGGATGCTAGTATTGCATTTGATTTGCGTGAAATTAAAAAGCAGTTCCTCGAGAATCAATTCGTTCCTAATATTCGATAACCAAATACATTAAGATCAACTTTTAAATCATACAAAATGGTAGATATTAAACCAGATGAAATATCAGCGATACTGAGACAGCAACTCAGCAACTTCAATGCTTCTGCCGAACTAGAAGAAGTAGGAACCGTATTGCAGGTGGGTGATGGTATTGCCCGTGTGTACGGCCTTAATGGTGTACGAAGCGGAGAACTGGTAGTATTCGAAAACGGCGTTAAAGCAATTGCCCTTAACTTGGAAGAAGACAATGTGGGTGTGGTATTAATGGGTGAGAGCGGAAGTATCAAAGAAGGTGCTAAAGTTAAAAGAACCGGACAGATTGCTTCTATCAAAGTAGGTGAAGGAGTAGTTGGTCGTGTTATCAATACTTTAGGTGAGCCTATTGATGGTAAAGGTCCAATCAAAGGTGAATTATATGAAATGCCATTGGAGCGTAAAGCACCAGGGGTAATTTATCGTGAGCCAGTAAAAGAGCCATTACAAACAGGTATCAAAGCGATTGATGCAATGATTCCAGTGGGTCGTGGCCAACGTGAGTTGGTAATTGGTGACCGTCAAACTGGTAAAACTGCTATTTGTGTTGATACTATTATTAACCAAAAGGAATTCTTTGACGCAGGTAAGCCTGTTTACTGTATTTATGTTGCAATTGGACAAAAAGCATCAACTGTTGCTGGGGTGATGAAAACCTTAGAAGACAATGGTGCAATGGCTTATACTACCATCGTTGCAGCTTCTGCATCTGATCCTGCTCCATTGCAATTCTACGCTCCATTTGCGGGTGCTGCAATTGGTGAATTCTTTAGAGATACCGGTAGACCAGCATTGATTGTATTTGATGATTTATCAAAGCAAGCAGTTGCTTACCGTGAAGTTTCATTGTTGTTAAGAAGACCTCCAGGACGTGAAGCATATCCAGGAGACGTATTCTATCTACATAGCCGTTTATTGGAAAGAGCTGCAAAAGTAATTGCCAATGATGATGTAGCTAAAAACATGAATGACTTACCAGAGTCTATCAAGCATTTAGTAAAAGGTGGTGGTTCTTTAACTGCATTGCCAATCATTGAAACACAAGCAGGAGACGTATCTGCTTATATTCCTACCAACGTAATTTCTATTACCGACGGCCAGATTTTCTTGGAAGGTAACTTGTTTAACGCAGGTATTCGTCCAGCTATTAACGTAGGTATTTCTGTAAGCCGTGTGGGTGGTAATGCGCAAATTAAGTCTATGAAAAAAGTGGCTGGTACACTTAAGTTAGACCAAGCACTTTACCGTGAGTTGGAAGCATTCTCTAAATTTGGTGGAGACCTTGATGCTGCAACTAAATCTGTAATTGACAAAGGAGCTAGAAACGTAGAAATCTTAAAGCAATTGCAATATTCTCCAATGTCTGTAGAAAAGCAAGTTGCCATTATCTACTTAGGTACATTGGGGCTTTTACGTGAAGTAGCTGTTAAGAAAGTAAAAGAATTTGAAGCACATTTCTTAATGGAAATGGAGAACAAATTACCAGATGTATTAGCAGAATTTAAGAAAGGAAACTTACCTGAAGATGGTCTTAAGAAAATGACCGAGCTAGCTAAAGGAATTGGCGAGCAATATAAATAAGGGTATGTTTTAATTATATTCGAGAGGTTGTCTTAGAAAGGCAACCTCTTTTTTTTTGTTTATGTACCAGTATCTTTTGCTAAAAATGTAATTTTATTAGATGCATCAAAAGCCAATGATTGAAACCACTCATTTATTCATTCCCATTCATCAAGCGTTAATTCAGGTATTAAAAGAACTTGACCCAGGGGATTGGCATAAATCTACGTTGGCTAAACAATGGACAGTAAAAGATATTGTTGCACATTTATTGGATACTACCACAAGAGGGATAGCCATTTTGCGAGATGGACACTTTGGAAACAACGGCCCAGCTGATGAAGATTACACTACCCTAGTTGACTTCATTAATCAAATGAATGCAGAATTTGTTAATACAGCTAAAAGATGGAGTCCGCAATTATTGATTGAATTATTAGAACAGACTGGTCCTATTCATGCAAAACTATTAGCTGATTTAGATCCTTTTAAGAAAGCCATTTTTTCGGTAGCATGGGCAGGAGAAAAGGAATCTTATAATTGGTTTCATGTTGCAAGAGAATACACAGAGAAATACCATCATCAATTGCAAATAAGAGAAGCGGTAAATAAAACTGCTGCCATCATGACTCCTGAATTATATACACCTTTTATTAAAGCATTATTTTTAGGACTCCCTCATCTATTAAGAAATCATACGGCTCCGGCTTATGCAATCATTGCTGTAGAAATTGAAGGGGAAATAGGAGTGGTTCAGTATTTACAATACAACCATCAACAATGGAATCTTTTAAATGAATCGCCTGGAAATAAATTGTTTACAAAAACAATCATACCTGCAAATATTGCTTGGAAGCTTTTTACCAAAGCTGTTTCACCTAAAGAATATTTGAATAAAGTGGTGGTAGAAGGCAATCAGGAACTTGGTTATCAATTGATGCACTTGGTTGCTGTGATGGCTTAATCATATACACTAACAATTTCTATACTTTGAAAAAGCTTGGTTTACGAACGGTAACAGCAGAACCCTTTGCTAGCATTACTGATTCAGGTTTTGCAGTTAAGTAAGGCACAAACTCAGCTCCATACAATTCAGCAATATCTGCGTTTAGTTCATGGTAGGTTACTGGAAAGATTTCCCATCTAGGGTGCTCAACGCCGTATTCTATCAAGGTATTTTTATTGAGCTGATTGTAACCCCAATAATGTTCAAAAATGAATTCTTCTTTCGAATTTGTTTGAATAGGTATTGGTCGATTCAGGGCTTTTATTTTTAAACTATTCCATTTTTGTTCGTTTTGCCATTCATAATTGAGTTGTAAAAAATCGTTTTCATGATGCGCTTGGTGCTTCATTGACATTCTACTGTAATGTTCATTGTACAGTGCATTGGCCATCCATGCTATCATATGTTTTGGAACAATTTCGCTAATAAATGCCACGCCACGTTTCCATTCCTTCCCGTTGAATCGCTTAACATAAAAGCGAAGATTAACTTCTTCAAAATTGGTATGGAATGGCCATTTGATGCCAAACACTTTGGTATTATTAAAAAGAAAACCAACCATACTTGCCAATGCTTTTCCTTCAAATAAGTCTAATTCAGTCCCTTTTGGTAGATAGGGAGCCAGTATTTCAGGGGGGATTTCATAATTCAACATGGCTAAGTATTCCCATTCTGCAGTTAGAAAAACAGCTTTCTCTTTCATAAATTGTTCATTATCAGTACTAAAACAATAAACTGCCTGTAAAAGTTGCCTAGTAAAAAAAATATTTATAAAATAATTTGGTTTATAAAATAAACTAGTCTACGTTTGTCTTGTCAAAAGAACAACATGAAAACAATTTTAATATTTATAGCAGGAATCTTACTAGCAAGCTTATTAAAAGCACAAGTACTAGTGAAGGGAACTGTAAAAGATAATAAAGGACGTATTCTAGCTGGGGCAAATATTGCCATCAAAGACAGCTATGATGGAACGATGTCTGATTCCACTGGATCTTTCTCATTTAAAACAACCGAAAAAGGAAATGCGCTATTGGTGGCTAGTAATATTGGGTATAAGACCATGGAGCTTCCAGTTGTTTTGGGTACCGATTCAGTGGTAATCAGCTTTATACTAAAAGAAGAAATTAATGAGTTAAAAGCGGTCATCATTACTGCCGGTTCTTACGAAGCCAGCGACAAGAAAAAAGGAACCGTTTTAAAAGCTTTGGATATTGCAACCACAGCTGGAGCCAATGCCGATATCTCTGCAACCATACAAACTTTACCAGGGGCACAAAAAGTGGGGGAGCAAGAAGGATTATTTATCAGGGGTGGATCAGCTGAAGAAGCTAAAATCATCATAGATGGAACAGTAGTGAATAATTTTTTCTACAGCAGTGTTCCGGGTATTTCTCAAAGAGGTAGATTTTCTCCTTTTTTATTTAGTGGAACGGTATTTAGTAGTGGTGGTTATTCTGCCTTATATGGACAGGCATTAAGTAGCGTGCTTAGTTTAGAGAGTTTAGATATTCCCGAAAAATCTGAATTACAAGTAGGCTTATCACCATTATTTGCAACAGTGGGTTTACAACAAGTTGCCAACAACAAGAAATCCAGTTATGGTTTCAGTTACAATTGGACCAATTTAGCAGTATATCAAAAATTAGTACCACAAGCTCCAGATTTTTTTAAAGTACCTGATTTTCATACGGCCGATCTGAATTACCGTTTTAAAACAAAAAAGAATGGGGTTTTTAAATTATACGCTTATTATAACGCAGGAACATTAGGCGTAAGAAATCCATCTCTCGATAGTATTGGCTTATGGAATGCTTTTAGTTTGAAGAATCAAAACTTATTTACCAATCTAAGTTTCAGACAATTTTTAGGAAATGGATGGAAAATAAATATTGCAGCCAGTGTTAGTTACAATAAAGATGAAATTCTTACTCAAGTTCAAAACAAACAATATCAACCCATTCCTACTACCAATATTTCTGTGATTGATCAAACTGGTTTCTCTTTAAATGCTAATCAGTGGATGTTCCAAGGTAGAATTGTCGTTGATAAAAGGTTTGGCGCAATTAATACCATTCGATTTGGAACAGAAGTATGGAATAATACAGATAGTAGTCGTTTCCAAAATATCAATGGATTTTTCCCTTCAAAAGTGAATGATTTTTATAAAGCAGGATTTGCAGAAGCTGATTTATATATTACCAATGAATTGGCGTTCAGACCAGGACTAAGAATGGAGCATAGTAGTTTATTAAACAAAATGAATATTGCACCAAGGGCAGCACTATCTTATAAACTCGGGAAGAATAGTCAAGTAACTGCAGACTATGGTATATTTTATCAAACGCCAGAAAGAAGGTATTTAATTAATCAACCTGCTGTTGATTTTTTAAGAGCAGACCATTATATACTTACCTATCAACATATTTCTAGTAGTTATACATTTAGGGTTCAAGCTTTCTATAAAGATTATGTGAGTTTGTTAAAAACATCCAATAGTTTTCCTACTACAGTGAATAATGCTGGTTTAGGTTATGCAAAAGGGGTTGAGCTGTTTTGGAGAGATAGAAAGACTTTTAAAAATTTCGATTATTGGATCAGTTATTCCTACTTAGATACCAAAAGAGATTACAATAACTACACTGCTTTAGTTCAACCAACATTCGCTGCAACACATAGTGGTAGCGTGGTTTTGAAAAAGTTCTGGGTAAAAAATATGTTTGGTGTTAACTGGAGTTATAATTGGAGCACAGGCAGACCTTATTTTAATCCGAACAGATCTCCTAAAGATTTTTTAGCAGATAGAACCATTGCATATAGTTCAAATAATTTCAGTTTGAATTGGTTGCCTAAAATTGGTAAAGCCAATGCGGTGGTTGTGTTAGGTGTAAACAATGTATTTAACGAAAGACAAATCTTTGGATACAATTACAGTGGTAGATTAAGAGATACCAACGGAGATTTAATTCGTTCAGAAATTAATCCACCAGCAGATAGAAGTTTTTTCTTAGGCATTTTTCTTAGCTGGGGTGTAGACCGTTCTCAACAAAATATCAATAATAATCTTTAATAACATTAAACCAAACAACATGAACAACATCACCACCCACGATCCAAAAGACGAAGTACTCTGGCAAATTGCCAAAGAAAGAGTAGGCTTTAAGTGGAGCTTATTAAGCTATGTTTTTGTAAATCTTTTCTTAATTGGGGTATGGTATTTTGGATCTAAAGGAAATCTAGATCATTTCTGGCCCATATGGCCCATACTTGGCTGGGGTATCGGATTGGTTTTTCAATACCTAAAAGCCTATCATGGTATCAAAGAAAATGCTGTTGAAAAAGAATATGAAAAACTTAAAAACAAATAAAAACATTCAATCATTATTAAAAAATCAGTTTATGAAAAAAATAATTTTAGTTCTTGCTCTTTTTACTTCTCTAGGTCTTAATGCACAGAGTAAATTTGAATCTGCTATGCAGAGTGGATTTTCTAAAATGAAGGAAAGTAAAACAGCCGATGAAATGAGTGCAGTTGCATCATTTTTTGAAAGAGTTGCTGATGCAGAGAAAACCCAGTGGTTGCCCTATTATTATGCAGCTAGAAATTATACCATTTCAGCATTCATGAATCCTGCTTCGGATAAAGATAAAGTTGCAGAGAAAGTGAAAGAGTTGATTTCAAAAGCAGAAGCAATTGAAAAAGACAATGCAGAAATTTATTGTTTAAAGCAACAAGTGGCAGTTATGCAATTGGTAGTAGATCCAATGAGTAGATGGCAATCCTATGGTGCTATTGCCGCTGAAGCAATTGCGAAGGCCAAAGAAATCGATCCTAAAAATCCTAGACCTTATTTATTAGAAGGTCAATACTTAATGAATGTACCGGAAGCGTTTGGAGGGGGAAAAGGAGTTGCCAAAAAACTATTTGAAAAATCGGTTGAATTATTCGGCAATTTTAAGCCTGCATCTGCATTACATCCAAGTTGGGGTAAGGAGCAAGCAGAGCAATTATTGGCTGCTTGTCAGTAATTTGTGTATCTATTTTACCCCTGCTACAATTGGCAGGGGTATCTTTATATTTCTAAACTGATTGTATGAGTAATCAAGAGCAACTCTCTGCCCAATCTAGCCTTGCATTAATCGAAAGTATGATTAATAAAGCGCAAAATCGGTACTCTGAAAATGGTACATTGTATCTTTTGTGGGGCTGGATTATTTTCATTTGCTCAATAGTTCAATATGTTTTGCTTACCTACACATCTATTGGGGCTAACGCCGGATTTATTTGGATGTTAACCCTGGTTGCTTTGGTTTATCAATTGTACTATTTGAAATTGAAAGAAAAAAAGGAAACAGTGAAAACCTATACGGATGAAATGATCGGATTTGTTTGGATGGTGTTTGGTATAAGTATGGGGTTGGTCTCATTTATCTCAATGAAGCTGGGTGATTGGCAATTGATGTATTCGCTCATTTTATTATTGTATGGATTGCCTACTTTTTTAACCGGAGCCTTTATGCGATTTACACCACTAAAAATAGGCGGCATTATTTGTTGGGTTTTGTCTGTATTAGCAGTTTATATTTCTTCCAAGGAAATTATATTATTGCTTGTGCCAGCTGTTATTAGTGCTTGGATTATTCCTGGGTATTTATTACGTGCAAAGTTTAAAAATTCTTTCAATGGCTAATGAAACCAAGTTTTCGGAACAAGAGAGTTTGCAGCTCATTGCTGAAATGATCAAAAAAGCAAAAGGAAGCTACCACGATTCAGGTATTGGATCTTTGTTGTGGGGGGCAGTTGTTTCAATTGCTTCCTTGATGAGTTATTTGCAAAGGGAATATGATTTCACTTTGCCCATTGATATTTGGTGGTTGGTATTTGCAGCAATTGTTCCCCAAGTATATATTTCAATTAGAGAGAAAAAAAACCTGAAAGCTAAACAATATGATGAGGATGTGGTAAATGCAGTATGGTTGGTTTTTGGCATTAGTATTTTTGGATTAAGTTTTTATCAAAATATTGTTCCAGTTCAAACAGAAAGACTAATTGCAGCAGAAGGTTATACCCTTATGAAGCATTTTTCAGACGGTCGACCCGACGAAGTGATTAGGCCATTTACTCCTTCTCTCTATTCCATTTATATTTTGATATATGCATTTCCTACCATGGTAACTGGTATAGTGAAAAAATTCAATCCCATGAAAATTGGAGCCATCATCAGCTATGGTCTATTCGTCCTTAGCTTATTTACTGAAAGTAAATATGATATGTTATTAGGCTCTCTTGCAGCATTAATTTGTTGGTTTATCCCTGGTATTATTTTAAGAAAAAAATATTTGGCTCAGTCTAGATCAAATGTTTAAAGAATTAGATCCCATATTACATTCACAGTTAAGATTAGCAATAATGAGCTTACTCATTAGTGTTAAAGAAGCTGAATTCACCTTTATAAGGGAGAAAACGAATGCTACTGCGGGAAATTTGAGCGTGCAAGTACAAAAACTAAAAGATGCTGGTTATATTGAAGTGAATAAGCAGTTCAAAGACAATTATCCCCAAACAACTTGTAAAGTAACCCCAGCAGGTCTCCAAGCATTTGAAGATTATGTAAAAGCCCTTCAAGAATACCTGAAAGTTTAAACATCTTAACTAGTTTTGTTGTTATACAATCCAATGCAACAAATAGTCAAAGTTTCCCAACTCACCAAGCAGTTCAGTAACCTTACCGCAGTCAACCAACTTTCATTTTCGGTTGAATCGGGAGATGTGTATGGATTTCTGGGTCAAAATGGCGCAGGAAAAAGTACCACTATTCGAATGTTATTGACTTTAATTACTCCTACTAGTGGTGATATATCCATATTTGGATACAATCTACATACCCACCGCAAAGAAATTTTGCAGCAAATAGGGGCGGTGATTGAAAAGCCAGATGTTTACAAGTATTTATCTGCATATGAAAACCTTAAGCTTTTTGCTAAGCTTAGTGGTGTAAAGCCAACCAATAAAATGTTGATGGAGCAATTGGAGATGGTTGGGCTTGCTTCAAGAGCACATGATACAGTTAAAACCTTTTCACAGGGGATGAAACAGCGATTGGGAATCGGCATAGCATTGGTGCATAATCCCCAATTAATCATTTTAGATGAACCTACAAATGGCTTAGACCCACAAGGCATTGCAGATATTCGAAACTTGATACTGATTTTATCTAGGGAAATGAAAAAAACAGTGATTGTTTCTTCTCATTTATTAAATGAAATTGAACAAATAGCTACCCGTATTTTAATCATCGATAAGGGCAAAAAACTCGTAGAGGGTTCATCTGCAGCTTTGTTTAATGATCAGCAAACCATTCTACAAATAAGCGTGGCAAATAATAGTGATGCCATTCGAACCATACAGTCTTCTTCATGGGCTAATAATTTATTGCCCGAAAGAGATGGGCATATTATGGTTGGTATTAACAAAGAAGATATACCTAGCTTCAATAGAATGTTGGCAGCATCAGGTGTAGATATTTATTCCTTACAGGCAAGACATAGTCTGGAAGATTATTTTTTACAAGTAACAGCAGGAAAACAACATGTGGGAACATTTACAAATTGAGTTATACAAAGTATTTAAAAGACCAAGAACTTACTTGTCTTTTGCTGCTATTACTGCTTTGATTGGCGTAATACAGTTGGGGTTATTGGTGGATGGGAAAGAATATGCCGACTTTGTAATGGCCGACTTTGCCAATTCATTTAGTGTAGATGGTAAAATTTTGAACGGTTATTTTATTTGCTATGTGATTCTTCAATTATTATTAGTGCATGTACCCTTGCTTATTGCATTAATTGCTGCCGATATGATTTCTGGCGAAGCCAATATGGGTACGTTAAGAATTTTATTGACCAAGCCTCAGTCAAGAACTTCCATTGTATTGGCAAAATTTATTGCATCCGTAATTTATACTTTGTTGCTATTGATATGGATTGCCATCATGGGGTTGTTTTTGAGTATGTTGATTTTTGGAACAGACGATTTGTTCTTGATGAAAAGTAGTTATGTGGTGATTGTAAAAGAGTCGGATGTTTTTTGGCGTTATGCTGGGGCTTTCTGCTTTGCTGCATTGGCAATGGTAACAGTTGCCGCATTGGGTTTCTTCTTATCCTTTTTTGCCGAGAATTCAATTGGTCCAATCGTAGCAACCATGAGTGTAATTATTGTATGTACCATTCTTAGTACCATGAATATTCCATTGTTTAATTTGATTAAACCTTATTTGTTCACTACACATATGATTACATGGAAAGAGTTTTTTGATTTTAAAGTGAACGATGCAAACGAAGCAATTATAGGAAGTATTCAGTATCCAGATAAAATCATCCGCTCTGCCACTGTTTTAGCAGTTCATATCGTTTTGTTTGTGGGAAGCGCAGTTTGGTTATTTAGAAAAAAAGATATTCTCAGTTAATCACCCGTTTATGAAGATGATTTTGAATAAAAAATTATTGGTCCTTTTTACTACTCTATTTCTTTCAGCAGCTTTACATGCACAAGACATGAATGCCTTAGTGATGAAGGTAAAAGCCAAATTAGAAAAAGTAAAAGATTACACTGCTGATGGCAAAATGAAAACCGATGTGGCTTTTATTAAAGCCCCAATTGGTAGAGTAAAAGTATATTTTAAGAGCCCAGATAAATTTAAACTCCAACGTGATGGTGGAATCTCTGTACTCCCCAAAGGTGGAGTAAGTATTAATATTGGGAGCATGATCATGCAATCTGGATTTGTAGCAATTGATGCAGGAATGAGTACGGTAGGAGGTACCCCTGTTAGAGTGGTAAAACTTTTGCCAGATGCCGATGCAGGTGAAATTATTTTATCTACTTTGTATATAGACGAAGCCAATTTATTAATTCGTAAATCGGTTACCACCACTCGCGAAAATGGTACATACGAAATGGAATTGCAATATGGTAAATATGCATCCTATGGTTTGCCCGATAAAGTATTATTCAGCTTCAATGCTAAAGACTATAAACTACCCAAGGGTATTACTTTAGAATTTGATGATACCGATAAAGCCATCAAAGACAAAATGAAAGGAAAGAAAGGTAAAGTGGAAATTAATTATACAGCCTATACCATTAATACAGGTTTAAGCGATTCTATCTTTAAATAGTTAGTACAATTCTATTGACCAAGTTCTAGCAGTATTTTGTCCTGGAGTTAATAGGATCATACCTTCTTTCTCTCTTAGCTCTCCTGATGCATTTACTGAATCTGCAATGCCACACCAAGGCTCTAAGCAAATAAAGGGGGCGTCTTTGGCACTCCAGATTCCCATGTATGGGAATTCAGACCATGAAAAAATAAATCCATGTTTGGATTGATCATTGCATAATCGAATGCTACTAGAATTCAATTGTTTAAAAACCAATGCATCTCCATAGAATAATTCTTTGCTTAAATTGATTCTATTATTGCTATGAAAAAATGGAATGGGATTTTCATCTATAAGCCCTTCCGCAGTTATAGGCCATTTTCCTGCAGATTCTGCTTGGTCAAATTCAAGATAATAATCATCAAATTGGTAAGCTGCTTCAAGGGGTACTTTAAATGCTGGATGAGCGCCCACTGAGCAATACATTGGCTTCACATCAATATTCGTTATTTGATAAGTGCAGCTGAGTTTGTTTTTGTTGATTTCATAAACAATACTAAACCTAAATAGAAATGGATATTGAGCCAAAGTTTCTGCGTCTGCATCTAAGGTTAAACTAACACGGGTACTGCTTGATTCTGCAACCTTGAATGTTTTGTCTCTCGCAAATCCATGTCTACTTAATGAATAGCTTTCTCCATTATGCGTAAATTGATTGTTTTTTAAAGTGCCCACAATGGGGAATAATACCGGACTCTTCTTTCCCCAATACGCAGGGTCTCCTTCCCATAAATAATCCAATTGGGTTTCTTTATTGAAAACTTGTTGCAATTCTGCCCCCTTTTCAGTAATCGCAATTTTCAGTTCGTTGTTTTCTAAGTAGATCATAGTATTATCCCTCGTTTTCTTCAATTCTTTCATCAACGGCATTGGCCAACATTCTTGCACTAATCTTACGCAGTGGGTTACGATTTCTTTCCGCATACCCCAATCGTCTATTAATAATATCAATACATTCAAAAGTAGCAGCTAAAAATGATGCGTGCTCTGCTTTTCCTTTACCTGCAATATCAAACGCTGTTCCATGGTCAGGACTGGTTCTTACTGCGGGCAGTCCAGCGGTATAATTGACTCCTTCTCCAAATGCCAATGATTTAAATGGTATCAATCCTTGGTCGTGGTACATGGCTAATACTGCATCAAATTTTTCATGCATGCCTCTTGCAAAAAATGCATCAGCAGGAAAAGGTCCAAAAATCAACATACTGTTTTTGGCTTCTTTGATAGCAGGTTGAATGATTTCAATCTCTTCCTTACCAATTAATCCTTCGTCACCAGCATGGGGGTTCAACGCCAATACAGCAATTTTTGGTTTATCAATTCCAAAATCTTTTTTCAATGACTGGTGAATGATTTGCAGTTTGCTGATGATATTTTCTTTAGTGATATGTTTAGCTACTTCTTCAACCGTTACATGTTCCGTAACTAACCCCACACGCATATTTTCTGCAACCATTAACATGACTACATCATTTACGCCAAAGAAAGCTTTTAAATAAGGAGTATGACCACTGTATTGAAAGCTTTCTGATTGAATATTTTTTTTGTGTATAGGAGCAGTTACAAGGCCATGTATATGCCCTTCCTTCAATGCTTTGGTCGCTTCTTCTAAAGATTTCAATGCGTATTGTCCACCTGTATTATTGAGTTCCCCGGGGGTAATAACTACTTCTTCTTCCCATACATTGAAAATATTCACCTGTTTAGGGTTGATGCGGGTGAAATTATTGATATTGGTACAGTTAAAATTGGAATCTGGAATGGCTTTTCTATAAAAATTCAAGCTTTTATTACTCGCAAACACAATGGGAGTGCAGAAATCAAGAATTCTTTGATCCATTAAAGTTTTTATAATCAACTCAAGCCCTATACCATTTAAATCTCCGCAGGTAAAGCCTATCACAGGTTTTTGTAATTCATTGCTCATGAGCCATTTTTTAGGGTGCTAAAATACTACTTTTGCAGTCATGCAATATACGCTCAAAAAGTCGCTGGGTCAGCATTTCCTAACTAATGAAGCCATTTGTAAGCAAATTGTAGCTGCTTTGCAAGAAGGCAATATGGAACAAGTGTTAGAAGTAGGCCCAGGTGCAGGTGCATTAACCAAACATTTGCTGAAGCTACCCATCAATCAGTTTAAAGCAGTTGAGTTAGATAGAGAAAAAGTAGACTATTTGAAATTACAATATCCGGTTTTGACAGAAGCCATCATTGAGGGCAGCATCCTAGATATTCCAGTGCCTTTTCAAAATCAATTTACTTTGGTAGGTAATTTCCCTTACAATATCTCTACCCAAATTGTGTTCCGTTTATTGGAATGGAAAGAACAGATCCCAGTTATGATTGGTATGTTTCAAAAAGAAGTGGCTGAGCGTATTGTATCAAAGCCCCATACCAAAGTGTATGGCATTTTAAGTGTATTGGTTCAAGCATTTTATGAAGTAGAGTATTTATTTGATGTACCTCCGGAAAGTTTTAATCCTCCTCCCAAAGTGATGAGTGGGGTAATAAGATTAAAGCGAAAAGAAATACCAGTTGAAGTTCGATCAGAAAAAGCTTTTTTCACGCTGGTAAAAGCCGCTTTTGGTCAAAGAAGAAAAATGCTTCGTAATCCTATGAAACCATTTTTTGATGCAGCTATTTTACAGGAAGAAATATTTACTAAAAGAGCTGAACAGCTTACTGTAGAAGAGTTTGCAGCACTTACTTTTAAAATGGGATAAACAAATAACATGAAAGTAATTGTAACAGCCAAAGCACATCCTTATTTAATTGAAACACTCGAAGCAAATCAATACGCAGTTGTTTATCAACCTGCAATTACTTATGCAGAATTAAAAAATTTAATTACTGATGCAGTTGGTTTGATTGTAACCACTCGATTGAAAATAGACCGCGAAATCATTGATGCCGCTCCCAACTTAAAATGGATTGGTAGACTAGGAAGTGGAATGGAGTTGATAGATGTGGCTTATGCAGAAAGCAAGGGAATTCAATGTGAAAGTAGTCCGGAAGGTAATCGTAATGCAGTAGCTGAACATAATTTGGGCATGTTGCTGAATCTAATGAATAGAATCAGCAGTAGCTATAATGAAATCAAACAAGGTTTATGGTTGCGTGATGAAAATAGGGCAGATGAACTATCTGGTAAAACCGTTGGGATTATTGGATATGGAAATACAGGGTCTACTTTTGCTCGTTTACTACAACCATTTAATGTAAGAATTTTAGCAGTTGATAAATATAAAACTGGATTTAGCAAAGGACATGTTGAAGCATCAACCATGGAAGCAGTAGCGGCTGAAGCAGAAATCATCAGCCTTCATCTTCCCCTAACAACTGAAACTTTTCATTTTGCAGGAGAATCGTTTTTTAATAGCCTTCAAAAAGCGCCTTATTTTTTGTCTACTTGTAGGGGAAAAATAACGAGTACCAAGGCATTGATTCATGCGCTAGAAGGGAAAAAAATTCGGGCTGCTGGTTTGGATGTGTTAGAAAATGAAAAACTCAACAGCTATTCCCCTGAAGAACAATCCCAATTGCAATCTTTGATTGCAATGCCCAATGTAGTAATTACGCCACATATTGCGGGCTATAGCCATGAAGCCTATTTAAAAATGGCCCAAGTGATTTGTAAAAAATTGGGTTTGTCTACTATTTAAATTGAACGCTATTTAAAATTGAATGCTATTTAATGCTTTCAATGTTTTTCCAGTGACAGTTAGTGATGCGGATGAATCAATACTTAGAAGTCGTTCTTTAAAGAAAATATTATTCATTATAATCAGCCCATTTTGCATGGCTTTTATTTCTCCTTTATCAATGGTATCTGCTGCTGAGA
>CALRUG020000003.1:0-52173 GCA_943371295.1 Synechococcus sp. UW140
CAGCATGAAATTCCTTGTAAGATTTGTAGGCATTTCAATGATCATTTTAGCCCTTTACAATATATGGGTAGTGATTGATGTACCTCCTACTTATAAAGTTTTAGCCACCAGTGCTGTTGAAGCAAATAGCATTGTAAGTGCTGGAGTTGATTCGGGCAAAGGCAATTTATTGGGAATTCAACCTGCTTTAAAGCCCATTCATTATGCGAATAAAGTGACCCTTAGAGATAATTTGCGCAGTTATATGCAAGCTGCAAGAGCGCGCGGATTAATCACTCCTAACACGATTGTTGTATTTCCAGAATATATAGGTAGTTGGTTGGTTGCGATGGAACAGAAGAGTAATGTGTATGAAAAAGCCAGTTTAACCGATGCAATGACCGCTGTAATTACGGCCAACTTATTCAAGTTTTTAGTTGCTTATATAACCGCTCCTGATGGTGTTACCGAAAAAGATAAGTACGCCGCATTTGCGATGAAAGCCAAGCAGATTGCAGAAACCTATGATGAGATTTTTAGTGAACTGGCTTCAGAATTTAAAGTAACCATTGTTGCAGGCTCCATTGTTTTACCAGAACCTTCCATTAATGAAATGGGTAAACTAAAAATTCAAAGAGGTAAATTATACAATACCAGTGTAGTGTACAATCCCCAAGGAAAAATACAAGGACCATTGGTGAAAAAAATATTCCCGATTAATGAAGAAGCTGGATTTACTGCCAGTGGTGATGTTGCACAAGTGCCCGTATTCAATACCCCTTCTGGAAAGTTAGCCGTATTGGTTTGTGCAGATAGTTGGTATCCGGCAGCTTATGCCAAATTAGGTACTGATGTTAAAATGATTGCAGTTCCTTCTTTAGGCGCAGTTGATTCTGTTTGGAATGCCCCATGGAATGGCTATAATGGATTTAAAGCGCCCAACGATGTAGATACGAGCGACTACAAAAAAATAACCGAAGGAGAAGCTTGGCAGAAATATTCAATGGGACCAAGATCGGTTAATGCAGGCATTGCTTATGGAATGAATGTATTCTTCACTGGAAATATGTGGGGTAAAAAAGCAGAAGGAAGAGTCATTATTTTAGATAAAAACGATTTATCTGTGTTAGATGCAACTACCAATTCTGGTAGAATTGTAAATCAGTGGCTACAATAATTTATGCAGTACGACGCCATTGTGGTAGGTGCAGGTTATGCAGGATTAGCTGCTGGCTTGGCTTTACAAAAAGCAGGAAAAAACATATTAGTTCTTGAAGCCCGCAATAGATGTGGTGGCAGAATTTTAACCGAATATTTTAGTGAACAGGATTATACCGATTTAGGCGGCCAGTGGATAGGTCCTGGGCATGAAAGAATGTATCAACTGGCCGCCGAATATGGCATCCATACATTCCACACTTATGATAGTGGAAAGAGTACCCTACTCTTGAACAACAAATTAAAACAGTACAAAGGGTTGATTCCGCCGCTCCCATTATTTGCTTTATTAAGTTTAGACAGAGCCATCAGAAAAATAAATAAACTAGCTAAAACCATTGATCTAGAACATCCTTATCAATCTGATTGTGCAGCTAAATGGGATGCCATGAGTTTGCAGGATTGGATGAATATGCAAATGAAAAATGAAACAGCTAGAAAGATGTTTGCTGTAGCAACAGAAGCTGTTTTTGCAACCGATGCTTCCACTATTTCTTTTTTACACGCACTGTTTTACATCAAGAGCAATTCCAATTTTGATTTTTTGATGAATGTAGATAAGGGTGCCCAACAAGATCGCATTAAGGGAGGCGCACAAAGCATTTGCATCAAAATGGCAGCAGCATTGGGTGATGCCATTCAATATGAAAAAATAGTTACGCATATATACCAAGATGAAAAAGGAGTAACAGTTAGTGGGGATGGATTTAGTTATACTGCAGCGAATTGTATTGTTGCAATTCCACCAGCGGTATCCACTGAAATCAATTTTACTCCAGCCGTTCCTGAAACACAATGGCAATTAATGAAAGCGAGTTTTATGGGTACGGTGGTAAAATGTTATGCCGTGTATCCCAGCCCATTTTGGAGAAAACAATTTAAAAATGGATTGGTAGCGGCACCCAATGAACTCACCAGTGTAGTATTTGATAATTCTCCTTTCAATGGCAGTAAAGGAATATTGATGGGATTTAGTTTGGCCAATAAAGCCAAGCAGTTGATGCAGCACGATCAATCAACCCGAAAAGAAATCGTGAAAGCAGGATTTGTAAAAATGTTTGGACCAGAAGCCGCTAATATTGAATACTATACCGATAAAAGTTTTACAGAAGAACCTTTTACGAAAGGATGTTATGCGGGCATGTTTCCACCGGGTATACTCACCCAGATGCGGACTTCTTTAGCTATACCATTCCAACGCATCCATTGGGCAGGTACAGAAACCAGTACTCAATTCAATGGCTATATGGAAGGTGCGGTAAGAAGTGGAGAGCGTGCAGCAAATACTATAATTTTGCAATCTTAAAAAAACAATGTTACTGATGAGAAAATGTGTTGTTGTGCTGATTGGTTTTTTATTGATTGGTTCATTAAAGGCTCAAGTAAATAGCATAACGCTTTCTGGAATTGTAAAAGAGAAAGCGAACAAAGCAGCCATTGCCTATGTAAATATCATAGTAAAAAATGCGAAAGACAGTTCATTTGTAGCAGGAACGGTTAGCAATGAAGAAGGAAGATTTTCCATCGCTAATATAAAACCAGGCAATTATTTTATCAGTTACACATACACAGGATTCTTAATCAACCAACAACCATTATTGATTGGATCATTGAGTGCCTTTATAAACCTAGGTAATATTGAACTGGAAGCAGATGGAATGCAATTAAAGGAAGTGGTTGTAAACAGTAAGCAAGAAAACCTTAGCAATAAATTAGATAAAAAAACCTATTCCATTGCGGCCAATATCAGTCAAACTGGAGGGTCTGTATTACAAGCCCTCAAAAACTTACCGGGGATAACCACCAGTCAAGATGGAAAAGTAGAACTAAGAGGCAGTGATAAAGTAGCCATTTTAATTGATGGAAAACAAACTGCATTAACCGGTTTTGGTGGACAAACTGGGTTAGATAATTTACCTGCATCGGCCATTGAAAGAATAGAAATCATTAATAACCCTTCCGCTAAATTTGATGCCAATGGAAATGCGGGCATCATCAATATTATTTACAAAAAAAATAAACAAGAGGGCTTTAATGGGAAGATTGGATTCACAACAGGATTGGGCGCATTGTGGCAGAAAAAAGAAAACCTACCCAGTATTCGACCACAATACCAAAACACCCCCAAAATCAATCCCAGTCTTTCATTGAACTATCGTAAAAACAAAACTAATTTATTTCTACAATCGGATTGGCTGTATACAGAAACACTCAACAAAAATGAATTCGTAACGAGATCTTATAACGATGGCACCATTATTAATAGCCAATTAAAAAGAAATCGAAATACCCATTTCTTCAATAATAATTTTGGGATAGATATTAATATCAATGACCAAAACAGTTTAACCATTTCTGGATTTTATGGAACAGAAAAAATAATAGATAGAGGTGATCAACCTTTTTTCAATAAAGATTATACTACTAGAAACAGACTTTGGCAATTTTTAGAAGACGAATTAAAAACAACCGTAGTTGCATCAGCCGTTTATCAACACAAATTTAAAGAAGCAGGGCATGTACTCAATATGGGCTTCAATTATACCTTTCATAGAGAAGATGAGAAATACAATTTTGTGAATACACTCTCTACAACAGTAGGATTGGATTCATTCAAACTATTATCAGATGAACATGTAGCCGATTTTAATATAGATTATACCAAGCCTTTAAAGCATGGTAGAATAGAAACTGGACTAAAATTCAGGTACAGAGATATACCTACCAATATGCAATTTAAGCCAGGAGTGAATTCTCCATTAGATGTAAACGCGGGTGGAGCAGCTACTTACTCAGAGATCATTCCAGCTGTGTACAGCAATTATATTTTTGAGAGCAATAAAATAGAAGCAGAACTAGGGCTAAGAATAGAGTATGTAGATTTACAATACAAAGTGAATCCAAACCATAATACCTATAAAAGTGATGGGTATAATTATACGCAACCATTCCCTAATGTAAGATTAGCGTACAAGATCAATGACCAGAATAAATTGTCTTTCTTTTTTAATAGAAGAGTAGACAGACCCAATGAAGTTGATATCAGAATATTTCCCAAATATGATGATGCAGAATTAATTAAAGTAGGTAACCCTGCATTGAGTCCACAGTTTACCAATTCATTTGAATTGGGTTATAAAACCAATACAAAGAAAGGGTATTTCTATACGGCACTCTACCATAGAAAGACCAATGGCACCATCACCAGGATTGCCACCCAAGTACCACCAAGTACTTTAATATATACTGTTTTTCAAAATGCAGGAAAAAGCAGTAATACAGGTATTGAAATGGTATTACAACATGATTTTTCAAAAGCATTCTCTTTCAACACCAACCTGAATATTTATCAAAATATTATTGAAGCATTTACTGTTTTAAATAAATATCCAGTACTATCTGTGTATTCAGCCAATAAAGAAGTGTTCACTTCTGGTAATCTTAAAATAAATGCTCTCTTTCATTTGCCTAAACAAACCGATATTCAATTAACCAGTATTTATTTAGCACCAGATATTATTCCACAAGGAAAAATTGGGACGAGATTCTCTGTTGACTTGGGTATTAAAAAACGGATACAACAAAATAAAGGGGAAGTATTCCTCAATGCTACAGACATTCTCAACACCCTCCAAATCAAAAAGGATTTAGTAGGAAACGGATTTACTTTAACCAGCACCGACTATTACGAAACACAGGTGTTTAGAGTAGGATATAGCTATAAATTTTAGGTTATGCCTTGCCCTCCAACTTCACACTCTTACGCGTTTTACCCCACCCCACTTTATCTAAACAACGATATTCAACCGCTTCGGATAAATGATTTTCATTTATTTGATCGCTGCCTGCCATATCTGCAATGGTTCTGCTCACCTTTAATATTCGGTCGTATGCCCTTGCACTTAGTTGATGAAGCTTCATCGCGTCTGCTAATAAATTGCTACTGGCTTGGTCGATGGAACAATATTTTCGCAACTGTTTAGTGGTCATTTGTGCATTGGTATATATACCTGATTTTCCTTTGTAACGTTCTGTTTGAATTGCTCTCGCTTGAATTACTCTTTCACGTATTACAGCCGAATCTTCTTCAACGGTGTTCGATCTCATGGTATCGAATTCAATAGCACCTACTTGCATATGCAAATCAATCCTGTCTAACAAAGGACCAGATACTTTATTTAAATATCGATTCACTTGACCCACTTCACAGGTACATTCTTTGCTGCTATGACCGTAATAACCACAAGGACAGGGATTCATTGAAGCAACCAACATAAAGCTGGCTGGAAATTCTTGCGACACCCTTGTTCTTGCAATACTGATGGTTCGTTCCTCCAATGGTTGTCTTAATACTTCTAATACGGATCGGTTAAACTCGGGCAATTCATCTAAAAAAAGTACACCATGATGTGCCAAGGATATTTCACCTGGCTGCGGGTTTGATCCACCCCCTACCATGGCAATATGAGAAAGGGTATGATGCGGTGAACGAAAAGGTCGTTGACTAATTAATGCAGTATTGTTTTGAAGCTTACCTGCCACACTATAAATTTTAGTGGTCTCTAATGCTTCTGCCAAACTTAAAGGAGGCAATATGGTCGGCAATCTTTTGGCTAGCATGGTTTTGCCTGCTCCCGGTGGTCCTATCAAAATAATATTGTGCCCACCTGCTGCGGCTACTTCCATTGCACGTTTTGTTGTAGCTTGTCCTTTTACTTCATTGAAATTGGTATTGAATAAAAAGCGGTCATTAAAAAAATAATCACTGGTATCGATTTCTTCGCGTTTCAATAATTGCTCGTAAGAAAAAAATTCAACCAGCTCTTTCAACGTATTCACTCCATACACTTCCAAATCTTTTACCATACTGGCTTCCTTGGCATTCACTTTAGGTACAATCAATCCCCTGAAACCTTCTTTACGCGCTTGTATGGCAATGGGCAATGCACCTTTAATGCCATTCACTGCACCATCCAAACTGAGCTCGCCCATAACCACAAATTCATTTAGTTTTTCCGCATGGTCTAGTTGTTCACTTGCGCCTAAAATTCCCAATGCAATGGGCAAGTCTAATGCAGATCCCGATTTACGAATATCTGCTGGAGCCAAGTTTACTATTACTTTGGTTCTTGGCATATGGAAGCCCATATTCTTGATGGCACTTTCTGTACGGTGCAAACTTTCCCGAACTGCACTATCAGGCAATCCTACTACTGCATAACCTTGGCCCATGCTCACATTCACTTCTATACTAATGGTGATGGCATCTACCCCTTGTACTGAACTACCAAATGCTTTTACAAACATGTTCTTTTTTTAATAACACAAAATCAGCATTTGAGCCGGTATAATTATTCGTGTTTATACCTAACTTTCAACCATGAAAAAACGGTGGCTATTATTCATTTTTTTGATTGCGATGGTGCAAGCTCATGCGCAGTGGAAACCATTTCGATTTGCTTTTATTTCAGACACACATATTGGATCTCCCAACGGAAGCGCAGAAGAAGATTTACGCAGAACAGTAGCCGATATCAATAGCATGAATGATATAGCATTTGTAGTGCTTACTGGTGATATCACCGAATTAGGAACGGATGCAGAAATTAAATTGGCCAAAGAAATTCTATCTGAACTAAAAGTGCCCTATTATATCATTGCCGGCAATCATGATACGGGCTGGAGTGAGAGTGGTGGCGTTAGTTTTGGTAAAATTTTTGGTTACGATAAATTCAGTTTTAATTTCAATGGTATTCAATTTATTGGATGTGCATCCGGGCCTTATGTAAGAATGAGTGATGGACATATCCCACGTGATGCAGTGAATTGGCTAGACCTTGAATTAAAAAAATTACAACCCAATCAACCTGTTGTTTTTTTAAATCATTATCCATTGGATAAAGATTTAGATAATTGGTACGAAGTAATCGATCGTTTAAAGAACCATCGAACATTGGCCGTACTCAATGGTCACTGGCATACCAATAGAAGAATGCAGTATGAAGATTTGCCCGCAGTAGTGGGCAGGTCTAATCTCAGGGCCAAAGCGGCTTTTGGCGGATACAATTTAGTAGATGTACGAGA
Organism: Synechococcus sp. UW140; assembly: GCA_943371295.1. GTDB lineage: Bacteria > Bacteroidota > Bacteroidia > Chitinophagales > Chitinophagaceae > Sediminibacterium. The sequence continues at coordinate 7,282 of CALRUG020000003.1, forward strand.
AGACTCTATGATTTTTGCAGAACGTACACCTGGTATTGAAACTAAAAAAGCTTGGACTGGCATTGACTTAGCGAAGAAAGATTATAGCCACAACAAAAAATTTTATCGTCCTGATTATTCTATGAACGATAGCTTTCCTGCAGTAAAAGCACGTTGGGTATACGCATCAAATGCCAATGTAATTTCAACACCTGCAGTTACTAGCAACTTAGTCATTTTTGGAAATAGCTTAGGAATGATTGATGCCATTTCAAAAACAGATGGAAAAAAGAAATGGTCTTATGCAACCAAGGGGGCTATTTATTCTAGCCCGGCCATTGCACAAAATAAAGTAGTGGTTGCATCTGGAGATGGAAGCATTTATTGTTTAAATATGAATAATGGAAAACTCATTTGGCAATTCAAAGCTGATGCAGCAGTTCTAGGTTCTCCACTTATTCATGACAACAAAGTATATATAGGTGGAAGTGATCATCAGTTCAGGTGCATCGACCTTGCTACTGGTAAACAGCGTTGGAGTTTTGGAGAATTGGATGGACCTGTTGTAAGTACCCCAGTATTCAGTAATGGTAAAATTATTTTTGGTTCTTGGGATCGTCACTTGTATGCGGTAGATGCTTATACAGGAAGCCTTTCATGGAAATGGAACAATGGCTCCATGGTACGAAATTTTGCTCCCGCATCCTGCATTCCAGTAGTGCAAGATGATATTGTATACATTGTTGCACCCGATCGTTTTTTAACAGCCATCGATTTAAACAATGGAACTACCTTATGGAGAACCAAGGAAGTAAGTGTTCGTGAATCAATCGGAATTTCTGCTGATGGAAAATGGCTGTATTGTAAAACCATGACGGATGGATTTGCCGTTTTCCCAACCGGAAGAAATGTGCAAACACTTGCTTGGAAAAAAGATTTTGGAATTGGTTATGAGCATGTGCCCAATATGCCAATAGAAAAAGCAGGTAAAGTATATTTCGGCACCAAGAACGGCATTGTGTATGGAGTAGATCCTTATACCAGAGAAAAATTATGGCGTTACCGAATTGATAACTCCATGGTGAATACGTTGAATGTAAACAATGCCAATGAAATTGTAGCAGCAACGATGGATGGTAAAGTAACTTTGCTTGAATTGAACTATTAATACTGCCCCGTATTCAACATCACTAATGTACAAGCTTCTAAACTAGCGATGCCATTGCGTTTGGCCAGCTCTTCCAATTCGTCATTCTCTGTACCCGGATTAAAAATAATTCGTTTCGGATGCAAGGAGAGAATATACTCGTAGTAGGCTTTTTGAGCAGCAGGGTTTAAGTACAAAGTAACCGTATCAATTTCATTGACTGCAGGTGGTTCTGTTTCAATTTGAACACCTGCAACAACCGCTGCTTTTCTTCCTACCGCCACCACTTCATGCCCAAATTTTTTCAAGCGAGTAACTGCTTCAAAACTATATCGAGCGGGGTTTTCAGAAGCACCAAGTACCAATGTTTTTTTCATTATTCGTTCTCCTTAATCAAAGTCTTATGCGAAGCATCACAATAAGGTTTGTTCTTAGATAAACCACATCCACAAAGAGATACTTTTTCCTTTACATCCACTGTACCATCAGGCTTATGAATATAAGATTTAGAAGTAACTACAATTGGGCCCAATGGCTTAATCAAAATATCTACACCGTCTTTTACAATTTGTTCTTGTTCCATGCAGTAAAGATACGAATGCTTTATTTGATGGTATAACGAATTCCTAAAAAACCTCGAATACCTTGATTGGGTGCAAACATATAAGTAGGATCAAAGCTGAGTGCGTAGGGATTGTCTGGAGTTGCACGAACTTGTCCATTGGGCTGGAACTGCACCCCTTTATCAAATGGATCATTGGCCCTTGCAATTAAAAATGGACTATAGCGAGTGGGTAAGAAATTCAATAAATTTTTTACGCCACCATACAATTCAATGCCACGCCAGTAATGAAAAGTAAACTGGATATTTTGTAAACTATACCAGGGGGAGTATGGCTGCCGTGGATCGAGCGGTCCTAGCAAAGGCAAGCGCATGGGGCTGTAAACATTTCCAGTATAATCAATGTCTAAATGAATAGAAGGAATTCGATAAGACAAAGACCAGGTACCAGAAAACCGCTCTGTCAAAATTTGTTGTTCTTTTTGTCCATTGTTGTGCAATGCCACATCCATATAAGTTGCACCAATATTTAATTTAATGCCATTGTTTAATGCAATATCTGCATTGGCAGAAACACCTTTACTGATTGCATGACCATTTAAATTGGAATAAATAATTTGATTGGGATCTGTTTCAAAATCTCCTACAATTCGATTATTAAAATACGTGTAGAAGGCAGTAAAATCAAGAGTTGTAGCTGCGGATCCTTTACCATATATTTTATGGATATAATTCAAATTAATATTGAAGGATTGTTCGGGTTTTAGTTGTTCAGTCAATACTACTTTTCTAGCACCCGATAATGCCGCATGATCTTCGGTAAATAAATTCACTACCCTAAAACCAGTTCCCATATTGAGTCGTAGGAATTGTTGATTGTTAATGGTGTACTTATAAGCGATGCGTGGTGTGAAAATATTTCCGTGTACCGAATTGTAATCGTAGCGAAGCCCTAGTAACAATTTGTGTTGTTGATTAAAACTAATTTCATCTTGTGCAAAAATGCCTGGTAATAGTATGCGCTGTGGTTGCGTTCCCATTTTTGCGCGATCAGTTGATCCAGTTGCAGGAGTGTTGTCGTTGTAATAGGTATATCGTAAAGCAGTACCCAACAAGAAATCGTGTTTGCTGATTGCCTTATCCCATACCATTTGTGCAAAACCAACTTGTTGTTTACCTATATATGATGTATTACCATACATGCTATTTTGGTGGTGGTGATTCAAAGAAAAAGCCAAACTGATTTTTTCGGTGGTAGGTAGTTGATAGTTCCCTAATAATTCCACACGATTCGTATAAATGCTTTCTCCATACACTGCATCAGTTCCCCTGAAACCTTTGTTCCAATTCATTTGCCCACCCCAACGGTCTTCGTAAAAATACCGCCCAGCCAAGTTGAGGGTTCTATTTTGTTTTTGTTGAATGGACCATTTTTGAAAAACGGATACCCTGTTTTGTAAAGTCAAATCTGTAAAACCATCTTTGTTGTTATCGATGGGATTGCTGTAATTAAAATAATTAATGCCTGTTAACACGGTGGCTTTGCTCCCCACATTACTAGTAAAACCTAAATCGGTATTGACTTCACCCCAAGTAGTTGCCATCATATCTGCTGCAAGATGAGGAGCTGTTCCTGTTTTCTTGGTAATCACATTGATTAATCCACCAATTGCTTCGCTACCATATAAAGTGGAGGCGGGTCCTTTTACAATTTCAATTCTTTCAACCATGGATGCAGGTATTCCTGATAAACCATACACCGTAGATAAACTGCTTACAATGGGCATTCCATCAATCAACACCATGGTATAAGCACCGGGCAGCCCATTGATTCTGATTTCACCTGTATTACAAATATTGCAATTGCTCTGTGGTCTAACGCCGTTTACATGAAGCAATCCTTCAAAAATATGGAAAGCAGGATTCTTCTTTAAGAAAGCGGCAGAATAAACTTCAACAGGAACGGGACTTTCCACTCTTTTTACTTCTTTCAAAGTACCCGTAACCACTACTTCAGCTAACTCTGCTTGCATGGGTTTGAGCAAGCGAGAAGTATCGGCAGGCAGCTGTGCTGAAGGGCTGAAGCTGTTGCCTAAAACCATTGATATGACCGATATGATTGGCGAAAATTTCATTGTTCTGGCCGTAAAAGTATAAATGTTAGACTAGCCTAACAAATTTTATTTACATTTTCACTTATTTTTAGGGCATGCAAGTACTTTCTTATACGGAGGAGAATTACCTAAAGGGGATTTTTAAGTTGACCATTGAAATGGCCGATAAAACCGAAGCAGGCACCAATGAAATTGCCAATCACTTAGGTATTAAACCTGCATCAGCAAACGATATGCTGAAAAAATTGAAAGACAAAAAGCTGATACAATATGAACGTTATGGAAAGTCTTCTTTAACCAAAGAAGGAAAAAAACTCGCCATTGAAATTGTACGAAAACATCGTTTATGGGAATCCTTCTTATTTGAAAAACTAGCTTTCAACTGGGATGAAGTGCATGAAGTAGCAGAGCAACTAGAACATATTCAAAGCAAAAAATTGATTGATAAACTAGACCAATTCTTAAATTATCCCTCTACCGATCCACATGGTGATCCCATACCCAATGCAAAGGGTGAATGGCCTACTACTAAGAGTTCATAGCAAAATTGTGAAGGACCATTTATTATTAATAGTCAATTTCCAATCGAAGTTTATCGCGGAGTTCTCTTACCAAGGGATACTGTTCTGCAATGCGCTCAAATTTTTGCTTGCTGTTTAATCGCATATGCAAGGGCACGTCTTCTTTTTCTCCTTCTTCTACCAAGATGGTAAAATTAATAGCCCGGTTATTAAACTGTGTTTGCAATTGATCTAACAAGACCATTTTTTCACTCTCAATAAATTTTTGTGCTGTAACAGCTGAAACGCGAACCGTAAAATGAATATCGCTTTCGATTTCTAAACTCGCAATTCGGAATGTTCCAACTGCCGAGTGTTTTAATTGCTGTTCTAATTGAACAATATAAGCATCCCAAAAAGCACGAAGACTTTCATGGGTTAAAGGCATGGCTTCTTTAACTTCTTCAATTTGGTAATTACTACCTGCTTTTTCTTTGAGTGCTTCTAACAAAGATTTCTTTGGGCCGGTTTTAATAGTACCTACTGGCGCGGGAGCTGTGCTGCTTGATGCAGGTGCCGCATTGCTTCGCGAAGGTGTAGTGCTCGCAGCTGTGGGCGCGGCAGTTTGCGCAACAAATAATTTGGCATCGGAAGCGCTAGACGAGCCAGCATTTTGAATAGCGGAAGGCTGTGATGCAATGTTAGCAGGCTTTACAGCAGATTGCGATGCTGAAGCAGGCGGCGCTGGTGGCGCCAAGGGTTGAATCAACTTTGTTTTAAAAGCGATGGGACCGTCAAGTCGTTTTTTTTTAACAACCCCTCCTTTATCGGTGGTCAACTCAATGGCTTGTTGTAAAAAACTCAGTTTAATCAGCGCAAGCTCTACATGCAAGCGCTTGTTGCGCGCCATTTTATAATTGACTTCGGTATCGTTTAAAATATTCAACGCACTGACCAAATAACTCAAAGAAGTTTGGTCGGCAACTTGAAGATATTTCGTTTGCATACCTTCCACTACTTCTAATAATGAAGCCGACTTGGCGTCTTTGCAAACCAAGAGATTGCGAATGAACTCTGCAAATCCATTCAATACCAAATCACCTTCAAATCCTTTGCGATTGATTTGATCAAACAGCAACATCGCTCCTGCCATATCCTGTTTTTGCATACATTCGAGTAATTGAAAAAAATAATCCTCGTCTAGAATATTTAAATGCTCCAATGTATTTTGATAAGTAACTGTTCCGTTCGTAAAGCTGACAATCTTATCTAAAATACTCAGTGAGTCGCGCATACAGCCTTCACTTTTTTGCGCAATCACTTGCAATGCAGCTTTCTCTGCATTAATCTGTTCCTTGTCTACAATCTCTTGTAAGTGCTCAACCGTATCGTTATTGGTAATTCTTTTGAAATCAAAAATTTGGCACCTACTTAAAATAGTAGGCAATATTTTATGTTTCTCCGTTGTAGCTAAAATGAATATGGCATAAGGCGGTGGCTCTTCCAAGGTTTTCAAAAATGCATTGAATGCACTAGAACTGAGCATATGAACCTCATCTACTATATAGACTTTGTATTTACCAGCTTGTGGAGCAAAACGTACCTGTTCTACCAATGCGCGAATATCATCCACCGAGTTATTGCTGGCCGCATCCAACTCATGAATATTCATGGAAGTACCTGCATCAAAAGAGACACAACTATTACAAGTATTACAAGCTTCACCATCCGCTGTTTGATTGGTGCAATTAATGGTTTTAGCCAAAATACGGGCACAAGTAGTTTTACCCACTCCTCTAGGTCCACAGAACAAAAATGCATGCGCCAACTGGTTATTGCGAATAGCATTCTTTAGTGTAGTAGTAATATGTTGCTGCCCCACTACTGTATTAAAGTTTTGGGGACGATACTTACGTGCTGATACTATAAAATTATCCATAGAAATTGCTGCAATATAACTTATTTATAATCCATCTCGGGATGCCTTTCGAAAGGATATTTTTCAGTGAATATATAACGGAAAGTAACCATTCTTCTGCTCTGTGTACCGCCCAAGCTTTTATAAATATTCACCATTTTAGGATTCCAATCTCCTGCCCAACCCATTTCGTATTGTTCGTACCAACCCTTCCCCTTTATAAAGCGGTCTACTGAATAAATAAGATAACTATCAATTCCCAGAGCTTGGTACTTGGGTACTACCCCAAAAGCCAATCCAGTTAATCGCTTATTGGTTCCTCTCCATTTCATCCAAAGCAATTGTAGTTTTTGGAGAAGTCCAAACTGACCATTAAAATATTTGAAGTATTGATTTAAGTCGGGAATATTTATGAACATCGCAATAGGCTCTTCTTTGTAATAAGCAAACCAAACCACCCGCTCATCCATGATGGGTTTCATTTTATTAAATAGTTTCATCACCTGCTCTTTGGTGATTTCTTTGGCTTCTCCATGTTGCGCCCATGCTGCATTGTAAACAGTGGCAAAATCACCCGCATATTTATTCAGTTCACTCAACTTTACATGCTTGGCTGTATAATCGGGCTTGGCATTAAACTTAGCATACCGCTCAGGAAATTTTTCTGGCAATGGATCTTCTACATTCATGTAATAGTAATACTGGTTGTAGTAATTCTGAAACCCATAGTTTTCAAATAAGCTTTGATAATAGGTTGGATTAAAAGACATACCATACATAGGTTCTTTATCGAACCCTTCTACCATTAAGCCCCACCATTTATCTCGATCCCCAAAATTGATTGGACCATCCATTGCTTCCATACCCATGGTAGTCAACCATTCTTTAGCCGTATCAAACAAAAGATTGGCCGATGCTTGATCATTGATGCAATCAAAAAATCCAACTCCCCCTGTTTTAAATTCCGTTCCCTTGTTAATGTATTTATCATTGGTAAAAGCTGCAATTCTACCAACCAACTCTCCGCTATCGGTATATGCTACCCAACGTTTGGCTTGCCCCCATTTAAAGTTTTTATTCTTTGTTTGATCAAAAACTTCATTCACTTCATTATCTAAAGCACGGATATAAGAAGGATTTGCAGCGTTCATGATTGCATTCACAGCTAAAAAATCCTTGACGATTGCGGCATCGTTTACTTCTACTATTTGCATATCCTTCTCGTTAATTTTGAAATAATTTTTGAGCCATTTTTTGATCGTGCTGATAAATATCTCTTCTAAAATGTAACTCACCCGATTGATCTACCCATGAAGTAAAATATACTAAAAAGACGGGGATTTTCTTTTTTAAAGTAACCCATTTTTCTTTTTCTAAATACATTAAACTATCAATGGTAGTGCTGGAATATTTTGGTTGATCACGGAGCAAATACTCCGCAAACTTTTTAGGCTCTGCAATTCTGATACAACCATGACTCAATCCTCTATTGGTTTGGGTGAATAAATTCCTGTTAGGTGTATCGTGTAAGTAAATACTGAAATTATTCGGGAACAAAAACTTCACTCTACCCAACGCATTATTGGCGCCGGGCTTCTGTCTTACTTGAGGAAGCTTACCATTGGCATTGGTAATTTCCATATTGTGCTTGGCTATATAGCCAGGGTTTCTTCTAATAGCTGGTAAAATTTCGTTGCGAACAATACTCTCAGGTACATTCCAATAAGGACTGAAAACGATGTATTGCAAATTCCCATTAAAAATCACGGTATTATTCGCCGAAGAACCTACAATCACATTCATTTGCATGGCAATTTTTCCTTTTTCAAAAACGCGCAACCTGAATTCAGGAATATTCACCAAAACAAATGTGCTGTCTTGTTGCGGGGGCATCCATCTAGCCCTTTCCATGTTGATGAGCAATTGTTCTACTCTTTTTTTCAGTGGGATATTTAAATCGGCAATGACTTTATTTCCTATTACACCATCTACATCAATACCATGACGTTCTTGAAATTTCTTTACCGCCAAAACCATAGTGGTATCAAAAATATTATTCTTGGTCAGTGGTGTTTCTTGCAAAAAAGTCAATCGCTTTTTAATGCGGCCAATCAACTCACTACTGTCACCAGTTCTCAAAGATTTTTTAAGATTAGGTAAAGAATCGAGCACTTCTTTTTTTTGCATATCTAATAACCGATACAACCATTGCTCCATTCGAGGATATTGCAAACTAACAGGTGCATAATTGATGGGGGTGCTCGCTTTCTTTTCAATGACTGAATCTAAAAGCGCAAGAAGATTCACTTTTTTTCGAGGAATATACCAACCTAAATCGGCTAAATTTATATCGGCCCCTTTGTACACTTTGGCAGAATATTTAAAAAACTGGGCAGTAAACAATAATTCGGTGCTTAGTACATCTTTGTTTTCTTTAATGGCGCTTGCAGGCTTGTTTGCATACACAGTGTACAACTGTTGAAACTGTTTATTAAACAAACTGCTATCGGGTAAACGAGTGATATGATCGTTTTGCAAATTATAGAAATGATGTGCTTGCTCAGATAAGCCCGTGGAATCAAACCAAGCATATTCAAAATTTCTCCCCGTATAAAAGTCGATCATTTGATTTTCAAATTCTTTCACCCAAGTATTCGCTGAAATAAACTGAACCAATGAAACACTATCCAAAAAAAGAGGGTTATAAGAAGTTGCAATCGTAATACTACTATCTCTTATAGCTTTTTTCTTAGCACTACTTGTGCAAGCGTAGGTAAATAAAAAAACAATACTCCAAAAATAAATGAATGGTCTACGCATGCTGCTAAGTTACAAATTGTATAATGATTATCTATGCTGTAAAAGCACGGCTGCAGCAATACCAGCTGTTTCCGTTCTAAGGCGGGTATTGCCTAAACTAATCATAATAGCTCCTGCATTAGCTGCCATTTCAATTTCACTGGGAGTAAAATCTCCTTCAGGGCCAATGAGTAACAAAGTATTAACAGCTGGATTTACCATTTGAATGGCTTTTTTTTCACCAGGTTCACAATGCGCTAAAAGTAATTGGCCATGGAGCGGTTGTTGAATCAGCTGTTTAAACTGGATAGGATCGTGCAAGACTGGCTTATAAGTTTGCTGACTTTGCAACATAGCCGATACCAAAATTTGTTCCCAACGTTCTTTTTTAAAATGGGTTCGCTCGGTTCTTTCTGCAATTAAAGGATAGAAAGCACCAATACCAATTTCAGTGGCTTTCTCAAGAAACCATTCCATTCTAGCTGCATTTTTTACAAAAGAAATAGCAATACTGTTATTCGAATTAGGTAAAGCCGTTTGTTCAAAAGCAGATAATTGAACTACCGTCTTTTTTTTATCAGCGGCTACTATTTCACCCAAACATTTCAAGCCCTGTCCGTTGGTTATTGCAATTTGCTCTCCCATTTTCATTCGCAAAACAATACTACAATGCTTACTAGACTCCTCTGAAAGTGTAAATAAACCGGGAGTTGTAGGCAATTGAGCTTCGTAAAAAAAGGGGACTGACATAAGGTAATTGCTAGAAAGGTTGATCGTTGTCAATGCCTTCATCAAAATCAGCAGAATTATTCATCTTACTTCCTTTTTGAATGAAGAAAGCTGTTTCTCCATTACCCTGTGAAGCAGAAGATGGTCCTACAGATTTCCAATTACTAGGTCCTGCTTCGGCATCCATTTCTTCAAACTTCTGGATCTCTAATTTTGCACGAAGTTTAATGGTTTCTAATGAACCATTTCTATGCTTAGCAATACGGATATGGGTTTCGCCATTATTTGCTTCTCCCATTTCGTTGGTCATATTCTCATAGTATTCCGGACGATAAATAAACATTACCATATCCGCATCTTGTTCAATGGCACCCGATTCTCTCAAGTCACTCAACTGCGGCATTTTACTTTCCTTTCTGGTTTCCACCGCACGGCTTAACTGGCTCAGTGCAATAATAGGAACCTTCAATTCTTTGGCCAATGATTTTAAGTTACGAGAGATATTACTGATTTCTTGTTCACGATTACCGCCTTTATCATTGCTTCCACTCATCAATTGTAAATAGTCGATGATGATGATGCCCACATGGTGCTTGTTCACCATTCTACGGGCTTTTGCACGAAACTCGAAAATATTCAAAGCTGCAGTGTCATCAATGTACAACGGAGCGTTCTCTAATTTTTTAATACCCTTGCTGTGCAATTGTTGGTACTCGTAGTCTTCTAATTTACCACGACTAATTTTTTCCATTTTGATTTCACTCTCTGCACTTAAAATACGCTGCACCAATTGAGCAGCACTCATTTCAAGGGAGAAGAAACCTACTCCAATTGGTTTGGTAGGATGCAAAGCCGCGTTGCGCGCGAGGTTCAGTGCAAAAGCCGTTTTACCCACAGAAGGACGAGCAGCTAAAATAATTAAATCGGTAGGCTGCCAACCATAAGTTACCCGATCCAAAGACGCAAAGCCACTTGGAACGCCTGAAATTTCATCGGTCTTGGTTCTGAGTTCATCAATACGAGTGATGGCTTCAATTAATACGCCACCAATGTCTTCAAAGTTTTTCTTTAAATAGTTGTTGGTGATATTGAACATTTTGGTTTCTGATTCATCCAATAAATCAAAAACATCTGTTCCTTCTTCGTAAGCGTCTCCAATAATTTCACCACTTATTTTAATCAACTCACGTTGAATAAATTTTTGCAAAACAATACGAGCATGCGCATCAATATTGGCAGTAGACACCACCGAGTTGGTGAGTTTGGTCACAAAATAAGGACCTCCAATCAAGTCTAGTTTTTCCTGCATTTTCAATTCTTCCACCACAGTCAGAATATCAATGGGAATTGATTTCTGCTGAAGGCTCTGCATTGCCAAGAAAATATATTGGTGTGCATCTACATAAAAACACTCAGGCTTAATAATTTCCGATACGGTGTCAAAAGCACTTTTCTCTAACATCAAAGCACCCAAAATAGCTTCCTCTAATTCTTTTGCTTGAGGAGGCACTTTGCCGTATACCATTGTACTCAAATCAATGGCTGGTTTTCTTCTTTTTCTGTCTTTATTTAAACTTGTAATCTCCATGCTCAGTTCTTCTTATTCTGTTTAAAACACCTGTTGTTTCTACCCTAGCAATGTTACCGAATTGTTAACAGCATTATTAGGGGGAGCGAATATAACGGTATGAAATTGGTACTGGAAATTTTTTTGGGCTCTATTTATTCCACAGCTAATTCAGCGCTTATCCACAGCAATTATCCGCCTATTCACACAAAGTACTACGGTTATCCCCCATTTGCAAAAGTTTTCCTCTATTATTTGGAGAAATTAACATTCGCTGGTTAACAAAGAAAATTCAAAAAAATAGGGTTGGTTTCAGGGGAATGAATTAAGTATAAAAGCAGATGGCCAAAACTTAGCCTAACTTTATAAGGGTTATCCAAATCCTACCTAAGTATCCATCCCATGAAAGAAGTATACAATTACGATACAGTAAGTGAAGCATTGAATGATCTGGCTAAACGTGGGTTTACACACGATTTTAATATTCATGAAGAGGCCGATTGTTTAATATGTACCAATACCATGACTCAGCTATCTCCTAAAGATTTTGAAATTATAGAAACCTATCGTTTTGAAGGGGATACCGATCCTGCCGATGAAATGATTGTATTTGCAATAGCTTCGATCAAGCATGGCTTAAAAGGAACCCTTATAAATGCCTATGGAATTTATGCTGACTCATCTAATTCAAAAATTGTTGAAAAGCTAATTAACCATACAAAAGATTCACTTTGAAACCAACTACAAAACAAAAAATCATTGTAATAGGCGGTGGTTTTGCAGGCGTTCAGTTCATTAAAAATTTAGACGAAAAATTGTTTGATATTTTATTGATAGATAAAATTAATCATCATCAATTTCAACCCCTTTTTTATCAGGTAGCAGCATCACAGTTAGAACCAGCAAGTATTTCCTTTCCACTTAGAAATATTTTCAAGTATAAAAGAAACCTTCAAATTCGATTAGCGGAATTGCTTTCGGTTAACACTACTGAAAATAAAATTGAAACATCAATTGGACCATTCAATTATGATGTACTGGTTATAGCTGTTGGGTGCACCACTAATTTTTTCGGAAATGAGGAAATAAGAAAACACAGTTATACATTAAAAACTACGAATGATGCAATAGAAATTCGAAATCATATTCTTCAAACTTTCGAAGACATTATTTCCGCAGAAGAAAAAGACAAAGCAGCTTTATTAAATTTAACCATCGTGGGCGCAGGCCCAACAGGAGTTGAATTAGCTGGCGCATTTGCAGAAATAAAAAAAGATATTTTACCCAAAGATTATCCGGGAATCAACTTTGCAGAATTCAATATCAACTTAATAGAAGGTAGTAAGCATACTTTAAATAGTATGAGCGAAATGTCAAAAGCAGCTTCAGCAAAATACTTAGAACAATTGGGGGTAAACATTATCACAGAAACATTTGTCAAAAATTATGATGGCCATACACTTGAATTAAGCAATGGGAATACCATACAATCAAAAACAGTAATTTGGGCAGCAGGAGTAATTGGAAACAAAATAAATGGACTGCCCACAGCCGCTATGAAACAAGGAAATAGAATAGCGGTAAACAGAACCAATTTAGTGGATGGCTGTCAAAATATTTACGCAATTGGAGATATTGCTTTAATGGAAACGCCCAAGTACCCAAAGGGTCATCCACAATTAGCCAATGTAGCCATTAATCAAGCTAAGAACTTGGCTAAAAATCTACAACGTCTAACGAGTAATTCAGCGCAGAAAGAATTTGAATACACCGACCTCGGATCAATGGCCACCATTGGTCGGAATAAAGCGGTAGTAGACTTACCTTTTTACAACTTTAAAGGTCATTTTGCTTGGTTAGTCTGGATGTTCTTGCACCTAATGCTTATTTTAAGCGTAAGAAACAAACTCATCATTTTTATTAATTGGGTTTGGGCCTATTTTACAAAAGACACATCCCTTAGGTTGATATTGAAGCAGAAATAATCCACTTACGCCGAATACCTTAAATTCGCATTTTTAACCATCGTCGCTTTACTATGACTATCAGTTACAATTGGCTTTGTGAATATTTACCGGATGCAATAGAACCTGCTCAATTGTCTAAAATCCTTACTTCTATTGGTTTAGAAGTAGAGAGCTTAGAACAATATGAGAAAATTAAGGGAGGATTAGCGGGCGTGGTAATTGGAGAGGTATTGACTTGCGAGCAGCACCCCAATGCAGATAAATTAAAGTTGACCACCATCAATATTGGCAAAGAAGCTCCATTAAAAGTAGTATGTGGCGCAGCCAATGTAGCAGCAGGACAAAAAGTAGCCGTAGCTACTGTGGGAGCAACCATCTATCCAATGACAGGGGAGCCAATGACGATGAAAGCCGCTAAAATCAGGGGCGAAGAAAGCCAAGGGATGATTTGCGCAGAAGACGAGCTGGGATTGGGTTATAGCCACGATGGCATTATGGTATTACCAAGTAATTTAACACCAGGTACACCAGCAGCAGAATACTTTAAACCTTATTCAGATTATATTTTTGAAATTGGTCTTACCCCCAATCGAATGGATGCCATGAGCCATTTAGGTGTTGCGCGTGATGTGGCCGCATACCTAACTCATCATCAAAAAGAAACCCGCGTTAAACAACCTTATGCCAATGGTTTTAAGGCTGATAACAACGACGCTCCTATAAAAGTAACTGTAGAAAATTCAAGCGATTGTCCTAGGTATGCGGGTGTAACTATTTCAGGTGTTACGGTTGCTCCATCACCAGAATGGTTGGTGAATAAATTAACTGCCATTGGCGTTAGAAGCATCAACAATATAGTAGACGTTACCAATTATATTTTGCACGAAACCGGGCAACCCTTGCATGCATTCGATTTGAAAGCGGTTACCGGGAATGAAATCATCGTAAAAAATGTAGCCACCGGTACAAAATTCACCACCCTAGACGATAAAGAAAGAAGCTTGCATGCAGAAGACCTGATGATTTGCAATGCCAATGAAAGCATGTGTATTGCAGGTGTGTTTGGCGGAAGCAAGAGTGGCGTAAACAATGAAACAACGGCCATCTTTTTAGAGAGTGCTTGTTTTCATTCTACTACTATTCGTAAAACTTCTATGCGTCATGGATTAAGAACCGATGCAGCCACTCGTTTTGAGAAGGGGATTGATATCTCTAATACCGCGAATGTACTTAAACGTGCAGCGCTGTTAATTAAAGAAGTAGCAGGCGGAACCATATCATGCGATTTAATTGATGTATACCCGAATCCTAAACCAAAGACCACGGTAACCATCAAGAACCACTACCTCAAAAAATTGAGTGGGAAAAATTATCATGCCGATAAAGTGAAGCGCATTTTAACTTCATTGGGTTTTGAAATAGCCAAGGAAGGATTAGACGAGCTCATGGTTGAAGTGCCCTATAGCAAGCCAGACATCAGCATTCCAGCAGATATAGTGGAAGAGATTTTGCGCATAGATGGTTTAGACAATGTAGAAATACCGACCATGATCAGCATCAGCCCATCAGTAGAAAAGCTGGGTATTAAAGAAAACTTAAGAGAAAAAATTGCCTTGTTTTTAGTGGGTAAAGGTTATACTGAAATACTGACCAACTCTATAACCAATAGTAAATATTTTGACGAAGCCACAGCGGCCAGTAGCGTCAAAATGATGAATAATTTGAGTGCAGAATTAGACGTGCTGCGCCCATCTATGTTAGAGAGTGGTTTGGAGACCATTGCATATAATGTAAATAGAAGAAATACCAATTTGCAATTATTTGAATTTGGTAAAACCTATTTAGTAGATGGAGAAGGATTTAAAGAAGAAGAACATTTTTGCATTTTCGCAACAGGCAATAGTGCAGAACAAGGATGGAGAAATAAAACCACTCCCATTGATTTTTATGCCATGAAGGGATTGGCAACCGCTGTATTACAGTGGTGTGGTCTACAAAATATTAGCATGGAAGAATCGGCTGAAACGGCTGATACAGTTACTATTTACGCGAACAAGCAATTACTAGGCACCTTAGAAATGGTGGGTAAAAACAAATTGAATCAATTTGATTTAAAGCAGCCGGTATTCATGCTCGATCTTCCATTTGCCAACTTGGTAAAAGCTGTGCAAAAAATAAAAGTGGTGTACAAGGAAGTCAATAAATTCCCAGCAGTACAACGCGATTTAGCATTGGTGGTAAATAAGCAAACCCGCTACGAGCAAATTGAAAAAGCAGTGCAAGGGCTCAAAATAAATAAGTTGCAACAGATGAACTTGTTTGATGTTTTTGAGAGCGATAAATTGGGTGCCGATAAAAAGTCGATGGCAGTGAATTTTACTTTTTCAGACGATACCAAAACACTCACCGATAATGAGATTGATGCAATGATGAATAAATTGATCAAGTGTTTTGAAAAGGAAATTAATGCTGAAATCAGAAAATAACGCTTAATTTTTGACTATGGCGCTGCTGAATGAACATATTACTGAATTGCAAGAAAAATTGCAAACTCTGTTGAAAGCCTATCGACAGGTTCAAAAAGAGAACCAGCGATTAGAGAAAGAGTTGAGTACTATTCAACAGCTGCAAGCCAGTAATACTGCGGCTTTAAGCGTTTTAGAACAAAAATTAGCAGCGGCTAGAATGAGTTCAGGAAGCTGGGATCCCGAAGAAAAAATCAAATTGCAAAAACAAATAGATACCTATCTTAAAGAAATAGATAAATGCCTGGCGTTGCTGCACGCTTAAAACCATGTCTGAATTAATACCCGTAAATATTGTTGTTGCCGACCGGAACTACCGATTAAAAATTGAATCGGCAGACGAAGAAATGGTGCGCAAAACTGCCCAAACCATCAACGAAAAAATAGCCGAATTCAAAACGAATTTCGCGGGCAAAGACACCCAAGACTACTTGGCCATGGTATTGCTTTGGTTTGCAACCGAACAAAAAGACAATGCCAAACTGGCTTTGCTGGCCGATGAAACCGCCAAACAATTAAAGGAACTGGCTCAATCCATTGATAAAGCCTTAGAAGATCAGCCTTAATTTACCGTAGTACACAAAAATCTCCTATCTTCTTGTTATCTTCGTAGCAAGTCAATTACTTATTATATATAAATGAGATTTGATCAGATAAATAGAATTGTGAACGTTTTAAACCCTTGCCAAGAACATGGATCCAATAATTATTTCCATCATATCAGCTGTAGTTGCCCTAGTAGCGGGTGTTGTAGCGGGTAAAATCATTTTTGCAAAAAACACCCAGAAACAAGTAGAAGACGCCGAATTACAGGCGCAAACCATTTTAAAAGAAGCTGAACTAAGAGCAGAAACCATTAAAAAGGAGAAGCAATTAGAGGCAAAAGAAAGGTTTGTACAATTAAAATCGGAGTATGAGCGCGATGTGAATGAGCGCAATCGCAAGATTGGCGAAGTAGAAAATCGCATCAAGCAAAAAGAGATTACCATCAACCAAAAAGAAGCCAGCATTGAAAAGCAGGTGAAAGAAAACGACGCCATCAAAGAAAACTTGAACCGTCAGATTGAGTTGGTGAATATCAAAAGAACAGAATTAGAAAAGCACCAAGAAGAGCATATCCGCCGCTTAGAAAAAGTAGCTGGTTTAACTGCAGAAGACGCTAAAGCGCAGTTAATTGAAAGCTTAAAGCAAGAAGCACATACACAGGCATTGGCTTTGCAGCAAGAAATCATTGAAGATGCCAAGCAAAAAGCCAATAAAGAGGCTCGTAAGATTGTAATTCAATCTATACAGCGTACTGCAGCGGAGCATACCATTGAAAATACGGTAACCGTATTCAACTTAGAAACCGACGAAATAAAGGGTCAAATCATTGGTAGAGAAGGAAGAAATATTCGCGCTATTGAAGCGGCTACCGGAGTTGATTTAATTGTGGATGATACGCCAGAAGCCATTATCCTCAGCAGTTTTGATCCCCTTAGAAGAGAAATTGCTCGCTTGAGTTTACAGCGCTTGGTATCCGATGGACGTATTCACCCAGCTCGTATTGAAGAAGTGGTGGAGAAAACCCGTCGTCAATTAGAAGACCAGGTGATGGAAATTGGGGAGCGTACCGTTATTGAAATGGGTATCCATGGTTTACACAAAGAGTTGATCAGAATTGTAGGTAAAATGCGTTTCCGTTCTTCTTATGGCCAAAACCTATTAATGCATAGCCGTGAAACAGCCAATTTATGTGGGATTATGGCTTCCGAGTTAGGCATGAACCCTAAACTGGCCAAAAGAGCCGGATTATTGCACGATATAGGCAAGGTTCCAGATGAAGAAACCGAGTTGAGCCACGCATTATTAGGGGCTAAATTGGCCGAGAAATATGGCGAAAACCCTGCGGTAGTGAACGCAATTGGGGCTCACCACGACGAAATGGAAATGTTGTATGTAATTTCTCCGATTGTTCAGGCATGTGACGCCATCAGCGGTGCAAGACCGGGTGCAAGAAGGGAAATTATGCAGCAATACCTGCAAAGAATCAAAGATTTAGAGAACTTAGCTTTGGCTTACCAAGGGGTAGAAAAAGCCTATGCAATACAAGCAGGACGTGAGTTACGCGTGATTGTAGAGGCAGATAAAGTAAGCGATGTAGACAGCGATAAACTCAGTTTTGAAATAGCACAAAAAATACAAACAGAAATGACCTATCCAGGTCAAATTAGAGTAACGGTAATTAGGGAAAAGAGGGCTGTAAACGTAGCTCGATAGAAAATTCATGAAAATTTGCATTTTTTAAAATATTCCCATTACCTTTGCCGTCCGATAAAAATAAATGTTATGCAGGCAGCAGTACAGTTTGTTCACGAACAATTAACCGCTAAGAAAGAATTACCTAGCTTCAAAGCTGGTGATAATATTACCGTTAACTATAAGATTGTAGAGGGTGGTAAAGAGCGTATCCAGTCTTTCCGCGGAGATGTTATTAAACTACAAGGTGTAGGAGCTACTGCTTCATTTACCGTACGTAAAATCTCTGATGGTGTAGGTGTTGAGCGTTTGTTCCCCATCCAATCTCCAAATATTGAGTCAGTTATCTTGAACAAAAAAGGTAAAGTACGTCGTGCAAAGTTGTTTTACCTACGTGAAAGAAGTGGTAAAAGCGCTCGTATTAAAGAAAAACGTTTCTAGTAGAACGATAAATTATATAAAAAAGCGTCTAGAATTATCTGGACGCTTTTTTTATTGGGTTTGTGGTAGAGATTTGCCTTAACTTTACGGCATTAAATAATATACTATGGGAAGTTTAGGTTTTCAGGAATTACTGATCATTGGTATCGTAGTCCTAGTTTTATTTGGTGGTAGAAAAATTCCTGAGTTCATGAGAGGTCTTGGTAAAGGTATCCGTGAATTTAACGACGCCAAGAACAACGTGAAGAAAGAATTAGAAGAAGGCATTAAAGAAAAAGACAGCACAACAGCGTAATGTTTGGTTTTACTACAATCAAAGCATTTCATACAGCATTGCAAAACGGCCAAACCACTTGTGTGGAGGCCGTTCTTTTTTATACCAAAGCCATCGCTAAAAATGCACACTTGAATGCATTTTTAGAAGTGTATGAAACCGAAGCACTAGAAAGAGCTAAGCAATTAGATGCAGCAGCAGCCAATGGCGTGCTAACAGGTCCATTACACGGAGTAGTAGTGGGGCTTAAAGATGTGATTGCCCATAAAGGGCATACCCTAACCGCCAGCTCAAAAATGTTGGGCAATTTTGAATCGGTTTACAACGCAACAGCCACCCAAAAATTATTAGACGCAGGAGCCATTATCATTGGCCGTCAAAACTGCGATGAATTTGCCATGGGCAGCAGCAATGAAAATTCTGCATTTGGCCCCGTGCGCAATGCAGCCGATACCAATAAAGTTTCAGGAGGATCTTCGGGGGGATCAGCAGTTGCCGTTCAAGCAAAGCTCTGCATGATTAGCCTTGGCAGCGATACGGGTGGATCGGTAAGACAGCCAGCAGATTTTTGTGGCGTAGTGGGCATCAAACCCAGCTATGGCAGAATTTCTCGTTATGGATTGATTGCCTATGCTTCTTCCTTTGATCAGATAGGTATTTTTTCTATCACCGTTGAAGATGCCGCATTGGTTTTGGAAGTGATTGCAGGAGCTGATGACTTTGATAGCACAGTTTCGCAAAGACCAGTTGAACCCTATAGCCAAGCTGTTGAGCGCGGCATGTCTATTGCTGCGAGCGAATCAGACAGCAGTGCAAAAAAATACAAGCTCGCTTATTTTAAAGAAGCATTGTATCATCCTTCCTTAGACCCAGCTATACAAGCACAAACATTATCTTTCATACAAAGCATGCAAGCAGCAGGGCATACCGTTGAAGCCATTGATTTTAATTTATTGGAATACGTGGTTCCCACTTATTATGTATTAACTACTGCAGAAGCATCTAGTAATTTATCTCGCTATGATGGCGTGCGTTTTGGACATAGAACCAATAAAGAAGGAATTGATTTAACAGAAATGTATAAAGCGTCTCGCTCAGAAGGATTTGGCGAAGAAGTAAAAAGAAGAATCTTACTTGGCACATTCGTATTGAGTGAAGGGTTTTTTGATGCTTATTTTACCAAGGCACAACAAGTTCGTCAATTGCTGAAACAACGTACCGATGCTATTTTCAGCGAATACGATGCCATTCTCTCTCCTACTGTTCCAGCAACTGCATTTAATATTGGAGAAAAATCGGATGACCCCATTGAAATGTTCTTAGCAGATATTTATACCGTGTATCCCAATCTTGTGGGCATACCCGCTATTTCTATTCCATTGTTTACCCATCCCAATGGAATGCCCTTTGGCTTGCAACTCATGACGCGTTCTTTTGATGAAATGAATCTATTACAATTGAGTGCTCAATTGATGGAGCTTAAATCATGAAAAACGGCAGCTATAATCCACCAATAAAAAAACAAAAGGCCTGGCGCTTAGGTTTGTTAAATCGAGTGCTTTTCTTGACAGCAATTTTTTGTTTTTTATCGATGGCATTATCTGCACAAAAAGACAGCAGCATCGATAAGTTTGGTTTTAAATCTCTCTTCAAAAATAAGTTTGATGCATCCAAGCCATATGCCGCACAACTCAATCCCAGAGCGGTTTCCTTCGTGCAAGAATACATGCGTAAGCATACCAAGTCTTTAGAAAAAATGAAGCTCTGGGGTAAACCCTATTTTGATTTGTATGATGCAGTATTGGTGCAATATGGCATTCCTAAAGAAATGAAATACCTCAGTGTAATTGAAAGTAATTTAGGTGCAGGAGTGGTATCATGGGCTGGTGCAGCAGGCCCTTGGCAAATCATGGACTTTGAAGCCAAGCGTTTTGGATTAAGTGTGCGCAACCCCGATGAACGCATGGATTACAATAAGAGCACCCATGTTGCTGCAAAAATAATGCGTGAATTATTTGCTCAATTCAACGACTGGTTATTGGTGGTGGCCGGCTATAACGGAGGCGCAGGAAGGGTTAAACAAGCCATACGCAAAACGGGCAGCAGAGATTTTTGGCAATTGCAATACCATTTACCCGAAGAAACACGCAACCATGTAAAGAAATTTATTGCCACTCATTATGTAATGGAAGGTGGTGGTGGATGGACTACAATGACTGCTGCTGAAACCAAATACCAAAAAGAGAATACACCGCAAAACGGAAATACTTCTTTACTGAGCCCAGAAGAATTGGCTAACTCTACGGTAATCAATGTAACAGGCAGGTATCAATCTTTAGTGATAGCCAACGAGCTGAGTTTAGATATACAACAGTTCAATAAATGGAATCCTGGATTTGAAAAGGCTTTGTCTGCGGGAAAAGAATACAGCATGCGCTTACCAAAAGATAAGGCAGAATTATTTGAAGCGAAGAAGCAAGCCATACTAGCTGCATCGCTTAGGGCTTTGCTGGGGAGTTTCTAGCAGTTTTAGTTCACTGCTTTGTCTGCACAACAACTGCTGGCAAAAGCATCTGGCTTGGCTTTGAAAGCAAAACCCATTCCCAATATATATCCCATGGCTTCACGCAAAGCATCATTGCTTTTAAACATGGGGTTGGTATTAATGTCGGCATGCACTTCCATTTCAATATGGTGCTCAATAAATAGCGGACAAAGTTCATACGCAATTTCAATGCTCTTGGCCACTTCGGTAAGCATCCTTTCTTTTAAATGAAATTTCTGTTTGGTTTTTTCATTGTGGATGTACATGAAGCCACCACTGTGTTCGCGCAAAAATACAATCACTGTTGCAAACTCAGTGTCTTCGCCTTTTACCTGGCTGTCGGTGCCAATACAAACTTTCAGTTTAGTGCCTTTTGCAGTTTCTTTTTGGATGGCTTCTTCTACCGCATCTTTAATGGGTATTACGATGTTTTCTCCATTGAATTTTCTCCAACGCATAAAATAGGGTTTTTTGAAGTTACCAACTAAAAGCCCTAATTACCGCAAATCCATATCATCATATTATTAACAGTGGTGGATAATGCCTCAAATGGTAACTTTGCCCCTACCATGAAATTACTGTTACAATACCTCAAACCTTATAAATGGCTGATAGCGTTGGCCCTATTGTTGGCAGCCATCAACCAGAGTTTTAGCATGCTCGATCCCTACTTTTTTGGAAAGCTATTGGACCAATATGGAATGCATCCATTGCAAACGGGTTACTTTAACGAGCAAAAACAGTTTGTTGCAACGGGCACCAGAACTGAATCGGAATTTATTTGGGGAGTGTTGGGCTTCTTAGGCATATTGATTAGTGTGGCCATGGTATCTAGAATTGCTAAAGCATTTCAAGATTATTTTAGCAATGTTATCGTGCAAAAATTTGGTGCGAAAATTTTTACGGATGGATTAAAGCATTCGATGCAGTTGCCTTATCAAGAATTTGAAGACCAACGAAGTGGCGAGACCTTGTCGATCCTCTCTAAAGTAAGAACCGATACAGAACGCTTCATCATTGCATTCATTAATGTGCTCTTTAGTATACTCGTAGGAATCGTATTTATTTCTGTTTACTCATTTAGATTGCATTGGAGCATCATGCCTATTTATGCAGTAGGCATTGTATTTCTTTCTTTGCTTACCAGCTTTTTAAGTAAGCGTATTAAAGCCATACAAAAAGATATTGTAAAAGAAACCACTACCCTGGCGGGCACAACCACAGAGAGTTTGCGCAATATTGAGTTGGTGAAAAGTTTGGGATTGACCGAACAAGAAATAAGCAGACTCAACAACAATACTTATAAAATATTAGGATTAGAATTACGCAAAGTAAAAAGCATACGCTCACTCAGTTTTGTACAAGGCACATTTGTGAACTTGCTCAGACAAGTCATTATGTTCACATTACTGTGGTTGGTATTTCAAGGAAAGCTAACAGCAGGTGAAGTAATGACCCTTACGTTTTACTCCTTCTTTATTTTTGGACCACTACAAGAAATTGGGAATATCATTTTAAGTTATCGTGAAGCAGAAGCATCTTTGAATAATTTTCATACCCTGATGCAGAAGCCATCAGAACCCAAACCAGCGAGTCCTAAAGCCATTGGTCCAATTGGTTCATTGGCATTTAATGATATTCGATTTAAACATCAGAGTGCCAGTTTTCATGCATTAGATGGAATTAGCTTTCAAGTAAAAAAAGGGGAGACCATCGCATTTGTAGGGCCATCAGGAGCAGGAAAAAGTACCTTGGTAAAATTATTGGTAGGATTGTATCATACCCAAGATGGATCCGTATCATACAATGAAATTGATGGCCGTGAAATTGATATGGAAGAACTTCGCAATCAAATTGGATTTGTAACCCAAGACACCCAATTATTTGCGGGCACCTTAAAAGAGAACTTATTGTTTGTGGCGCCCAACGCCAATGATGAGGAAATCAAAATAGCTTTGCATAAAGCCAGTTGCGATAATTTGTTGGCCAAAGCAGATAAGGGGATTGATACTTTAATTGGAGAGAGTGGGTTAAAATTAAGTGGTGGAGAAAAACAAAGATTGTCCATTGCTCGCGCATTAATACGCCACCCGAACTTGTTGATATTCGACGAAGCCACTTCAGCTTTGGATAGTATTACGGAGGAAGAAATCACCAATACCATTCGATCTATTTCGGCTTTAAAAGAGCAAATCACCATTATGATTGCGCACCGTTTAAGCACCATTATGCATGCCGACCGTATTTATGTACTAGAAAAAGGCAAAGTGGTAGAAACGGGAAGCCATGCTGAGTTATTGGCTGAAAAAGGATTGTACTACGCCATGTGGCGCCAACAGATTGGAGAAAGGAAAGGGTAAATAATAAACATCAAAGCCAAGAACAAGCTTTTGAACTGTTTTAAAAAATCCAGCCACTTCAAAGTGTAATCCCCCCCCGGAAATCTCACTCGTCAGTGGCTGGCTAGATTGTAATAATCTGATACAAAACAAACGCATTTGTACCCCCTGACCTTTAAAAAAGGTTAAGGAACCGGTGACTAAATAGGTTATTTCCTATATTTTGCAGTAGAATTCGACGAATTCCTGCATTCCAATGAAAAAACTGCTCATATTACTCATAGGGTTATTTGTTTCAGGTTCCGTGTTTTCACAGGAGATTGATAGCGTATTTACACTCAAGAACTCGCCGTTTTTTACAGATTTAATTACGAGAAAAGCACTGATTCAGCCATTAAGGTCTGCGGAATTTAATTTTATAAAGCCTCAATTCAAGCACTTAAAAACCAGGCGATATCAATTTTTTAAAAATGGCCCCGATTTTTATATTCATTTTAATGGGTCGGGGTTCTTATACCAATTGGACAACCCCAACGATTCTGTTTTAACTTTTAGGCGAATTGACGATACAGAAAACTATAATTATAATATTGAAGCTTTTCTATTTACCCATCAAAAAGAGATTTACAATATTGGGGGATATGGATTTTGGCGCTCCAGTGGAACGCTCAGAAAATACAATCGCAAAGACCAAGAATGGGATGCGGAGCCAATTGATCAGGAAATTCATATGCCCTTTGCAGACCAATTGGGAACATCGGGTCAACTATCTTGGTTCAATTCTCAAACACAACATTTGTTTATACCGTTCCAGCGTATTATTAACTCAGGCGTTAAAGTAGAGAAAGAAGAAGATCAAATTGATCAAAAAGTATATCGACTAGACTTAAATAACAAGACTTGGAAGAAATTAGGCAAAACACATCCTGACTTTTTTGAAATACTACAAAAAACAAAATGGGTATTGGCCACCGACTCAGGACAACTGATTTGTTTTAATCATAAAGTTTACCAAATCAATTTTGAAGACAATATCATTAAAGAAAATACAGATCCTAGTTTGGCCCAAAGTTTAGAAAGAATCAACAATGACCATTTGGTTTATTATGACAACCAAACCATTTACTATTTAAATGGAAGGACTTGGCAATATGATTCAGTAAAAGTAGATACTTCAAAATTTGAGAAAGCTGATTTCAAGGTTTGGAAGAAAAATAAAACGGGTGTGATCTTTGGCTTTCTCCCTATTTTAATGATACTAACAGCTGCAGGAGCAAGAAAAAGAGCCGCAAAGAAAAAAAGAGAGAAACTGCTAGAAGATGCAGCCAATAAGGTTCCTATCTCTCCATCGGCAAAAATAAAGTTCAACGAAACGGAGAAGCAATTGCTTAATTTATTGCTAGAAAAATCTAAACAAAACAGCACCACTACTATTACAGAGATCAATTATGTACTAGGCATTAAAGACAAGAATGTAGGCTTGCAGAAAAAAGTAAGAAGCGATGTAATGAAAAGCATCAATGAAAAATTCAACTTCTTACAAGATGGCGATACAGAATTGGTTTGCAATATCAGAAGCCAAGCAGACAAACGCTTCTTTGAATACTATATTGACAAGGAAAATATTGAGTTATTAGAGATTATGCTTAGAGAGGATACTGAGTAATATCTACTTTCAAAAAACATGATATTTGAAAGTGCTACTTGCAATTAGCATGATAATTGCAAGTACGAATCAGTGTTAATCCTTGTCTTTATCAAATTTGCTCTTGATGTATTCTATTACGGTAGGGTCTTCTAATCCCTCCATATCACTTAATTCTAGCTCGAGTGCTTTGGTGCTTAATTGAATTTCCCAAAGTGATATAGCGAGAGAACAAGAAAAGCTGAGCAAACTGAAGGCAAAAACCCAGTGGCTCATGATCATCCATTCGATGTAAATAAAATACATACAGATGATGCAGCTTAAAAATGCCATTACCCCTAAAGCTTGCATTTGCTTGATGAGTTTGATGCGAAAACGAAGGTTTTTAATTTGCCCATGAACAATTGCATTGTTCTCCGTTTTATTGTATTCATTGTGCAAGGTTCTTACTCGAGTTGCCAATGCCAAGAAACGATTGGTATAGGCCAACATGATTAAGCTGATTGCTGGGAATAAAAGGGCTGGTGTGTTAATGCTTATATCCATATAGTTCAAGTTACAAATTTATATTTTAACCATATCAATACAAGCCTTACGAACAGTCGTAAGCAAATAGGTTTTAAATAACACACCTGTAGTTTAAACCCTACATCAAATCCTTTAAAAACGTTTAAAATCAGGGGCAGCAGAGAATAGATAAATTCTATCTTGGCTATACGAAAACAACGATATAAACGTTTATATGGTTGTTCGTACCCCCCTTTATGAAATTTGTAAAACTACTGGCTTATTTACTGCTAGCAATTAATGCCAATGCACAATTGTTAGAACCTGGCACACTCAACTCCACAGGTGGAAATTTTGTATTCAGAGGTGCACCCACTATCCCCAATTTTAGTTTAGTATGGAGCGTTGGAGAATCTACCATGATAGAAACTTTTTCCGTAAATGGAGGAATGTATTTCTTAACACAAGGAGTGCTACAACCCTTTGTGCCATTGGATTTGCAAACCATTCCCGTACAAGGATGGAACAAAGAGGAAGTAAAATACTATCCCAACCCTGTTAGTACCCAATTACAATTTGACCTATTCAGCAACGATACGGGAAGAGTAGTATTGCGCGTATTAGACCTCTTGGGTAATACACACGGTGTTAGAGAGTTTCAGTACAACACGTTGCCAGTTAATCAAAAAATCGATTTCAGCAAATACGCATCAGGGCCTTATTACCTGATGCTTTCCTTATATAGCAAAGGTCAATTGAAAAAACACGGGGTGTTTAAAATATTAAAATTACGCTAAGTAAATATTGAATTATGTGTAAGAGAATTTTTGTAATCATGACGTTGTTGGTAGTGTTTGCGATGATGCGAGCAGAAGCACAGCAACTTAACTACCAAGCAATCGCTAGAAATGCGAATGGTGTTGCACTCACTTTCAGAGATGTGGGTATTCGCTTAAGCATTCGGGATGGATCTCCAAATGGATCAATCGTTTATTCTGAAACACGAAATATCAGAACCAATCAATTTGGTTTGTTTACAGTAATCATCGGAAGCCCCGGAGCAACCAATGTTTTAGGAAGCATGGCTTCTATTAATTGGATCAGTGGCAATAAATATTTACAAGTAGAGATTGACCCTGAAGGAGGTACCAATTATTTTCAAGCAGGTACCTCTCAATTACAGGCAGTGCCCTATGCATTGTTTGCCAACGCCGCATACCCTGTTGGCCCAGCAGGTGGAGACTTATTGGGATCAACCTATCCCAATCCCATCATTGCTCCATTGGCCGTAACCACCGGAAAAATTGCCAATCAAGCCATTACCACTCCCAAAATTGCAGACCTAAATGTTACTACGGCAAAGCTCGCAGACCAAGCCATCACCAATCCTAAAATAGCAGATAATACCATTGCGAATATTAAATTAGTAAACAGCAGAGTTACTTTGAATGGATTGATTTTAAATTTAGGCGACGCACAAGATTTTGCAATAGGCACCAACGGAATTGATGTCAATATTGTTTCAGCAGGTAATACCCATACATTTAATTTTCCCGATGCATCCATTGCCAATAGAGGATTAATCACGCCGAATGCACAAACCATTGGAGGAAATAAAACATTCAACAATGATATTACTGCAGCAAGAATCATTAGAGCAGGTGGATTAGCTGCACAGTTTTTAAAAGCCGATGGATCAGTAGACAACAATATTTATTTAACCGAGAATCAACCCATCATTGTTACTGCTACAGGAGATGCAACAGGGGTTTCGACCAGCAGCAGAACCGCACCTGTATTGCCTTTAACCCTAGCCACAGTGAACAGTGCCGTAGGTACTTATGGAACCAATATTGTTATTCCATCCATCACTGTAAACAACAAAGGCTTGGTAACCAATGTGATTGCCAACCCCATCCCCACAGCAACTGCAACAACCAGCGGATTACTCACTGTTGGTGATTGGAATATTTTCAACAACAAACAAAACGCCATTCCACTTGGATCGGCAGCACAATATTTCAGGGGAGATCTTACACTGAGTAATTTTCAAACCGATGTAAGAAATCAATTAAGTGCAGGCACCAATATTACCTATGCCAATGGAAATATTGGACTCACGAATAATAGTGTTACACTCAATACATTGCCATTAACTTTAGGAGGTTCTCAAACATTTGCAACTGGAAGTACAGGTGTAGATTTTAATATTAGTTCGGTGGGATCAGTGCATACTTTTAATATTCCAACAGCTTCTGTATTTGCAAGGGGCTTAATCAGCAGTACTGATTACACCAATTTTAATGCAGCTTTTACCAATAGAATAGCTAGTCTCACCACTACAGGAACCAGTGGTGCAGCCACTTTGAGCGGGAATGTGTTGAATATTCCGAATTACACTTACACATTGCCTGCTGCAACAGCAACTACTCTAGGAGGAATTATTACTGGAGCAAATATTACAAATACAAGTGGAACAATCAGTTTAACCAGTAACAATGTGATCAATGCATTGGGCAGTCAAACAGCAAACAGATTTTTGGTTGCACCGAATGGAGCAAATGGGCTACCAAATTTTAGGGCAATGGCTACAGAAGATATTCCTGATAATATTGTTACGAATATTAAATTGGCAAATAGTAATATTATTCTTGGAAGTACTAATATTCCTTTAGGAGCTCCTATTAGCACTTTATTAGGATTAACGTCGGTTACATCAGGCTCATTTGTAGGACCACTAACTGGAAATGCAAGCACAGCAAGCACATGGGCAAACCCTATTTCACTGAGTACTACAGGTGATGTATTGTATACCTCCAATCCATTTAATGGATCAGGGAATACAACAGGGGTAGCAACATTGGCGAACTCTGGTGTTACCGCTGGTTCATATGGAAGTTCAAGCACCATCCCCAGTTTTACTGTTGATGCAAAAGGACGAATCATATCAATTACTAATAACGCAATTTCAAATATTTCTCCAATAGGCTCTTCATTATTAAATGGTAATATAATAATTGGGAATAATTCAAATCTTGCCGTTCAAGTTCCTGTGACTGGAGATGTTACTATTTCAAATTCTGGTGTGACTTCGATTGGTGCCCTAAAAGTAACCGACGCTATGCTAGAAGGTGGCATTACAGATGGCAAACTTTCAACAATCTCTACTATTGGTAAAGTTGCTAATTCAGCTACAACAGCTACAGCTATAAATACTCCTAATACAATAGTTTTAAGAGATGGTGCCGGAAATTTTGCTGCAGGAAACATTACAGCAAATCTTACAGGTAACATTACTGGTACTTCAGCTAATGTTACTGGCATTGTTACTGGTGCTAATGGCGGAACTGGTATTGATAACACCGGAAAAACAATTACTCTAGGTGGTAATCTTACAACCGCTGGTACAAATAATATAACCTTTAATACTTCTGGAGCTACCAATATTACTCTCCCAACAACTGGAACCCTAGCAACTCTTGCTGGAATAGAAACTTTTACAAATAAAACATTAACATCACCTACAATAAATACTCCTTCAATAAATTTTACTAATACAAGTGCTATTTCTGCTGTTTCAAGTACTCAGGGAACCTTAAACATTACTACAGATCAAAATATAATTACAAGCTCTGCCGTTTCTTCTGCAGTTACTTTGCCAACTGGCATTGCAGGTAGAAGAATTACTATAGTAAATAGAGGAACAAACCCCGTAAATGTTTTCCCCCCATCTGGAGGACAAATTAATACTCTAGGTACAGATGCTGTTTTTTCAAACATTCCTGCAAACTCGTATGCTGAATTTTATGCTACCACTTCTACTCAATGGTATTCTGCAAATAGTATTGCAACTTCAACTTCAAGTTGGAATATTTTAGGAAACACGGGAATTAATGAATCAACAAACTTTATAGGAACAACAGACGCCAAACTCTTAAAATTTAGAGTCAATAATACTTTCTCAGGCCAAATTGATTATGATGCTTTAATTGGAAATACAAGCTTTGGTTTTGAAACAAATAATTCAGGTCCATTTAATACTGCTTTTGGCTATCAAGCTTTAAAAGCTAATAATTCAACTGGTGAAAGAAACACTGCTTTTGGAACTCTAGCACTAACATCAAATACGACAGGTGATGATAATACAGCAATAGGTCAAGCGTCATTAGGAACAAACAATGCTGGAAATAATAATACAGCAATAGGTCAGGGAGTTTTGACATTTAACATTACAGGCCAAAGTAATACAGCAATAGGTCAAGCAGCAATGAGATTTAACAGTACAGGTGACTTTAACACTGCAGTAGGTAAAGATGCCCTATACACCAATACTAGTGGCGTAAATAATACAGCAATTGGACATTCGGCTGCCAGAATTACTACTGGTGACAGAAACACTGCAATTGGGAGAAATAGCTTAATAAATAACACAAGTGGTACTGACAATATTGCAATTGGGTTTCAATCGTTAACAAATACTACAGGTTCAAATAATATAGGAATAGGCTCAAACACCATAGTTGGAGCAACATTTGCAAATTCTATTGTTATTGGTAATGCAGCAAATAGCAACAATACAGATGCTATAGCAATTGGCACAAGTGCATCTGCTACTGGTGAAAATTCTGTTGCTATTGGTCCAAATGCAACTAATAATGATGCAGCTAGTGTATTATTAGGTGGTACAGGCAATACTTTGGTTAAAGCAACAGGAGCTTTAACAGCTACTGGAAGAATCACAGGAACTGGTACAAAGTTTAATTATCGAAGCGCATCAGGAGCTGTAACATTGACAGCAAATGATCATTATATAAAAATCATAGCTGGAACTACGGGATTTGAATTACCAAATGCAGCAAATTTTATTGGACAAAAGTTTGTGATTTTTAATGGAACTGGATCAGCATACAATACTTTCACTTTTGAAACTATAGGTCAATCAATTATAGGAAATAATTGGCTAGGTCTTAACAACAATGGATCTGTTGTTCTTTTTAGTGATGGTTCAAATTGGCTAATTGAGTCTCAGAATTAAATAGAATGAATTCTAAACAACAACGCACCCCTTTCACAAGGAGTGCGTTTTCATCTTTGTAAAACCAAACCAACAAAAAACTTATTTCAATTTCCACTCTAATGGAACATTAACTCGGAGGGTAAAGTTTCTTCCCATATTAAATACACCTGCACGTCCGGTTACTAAATTTTCTGCGGTGTATTTTAAGCGGCTTAAGTGATTTTGATATGCCACATCGGTAATATTATTAGCAGCTAAATTGATTGTTGCAAATGTTTTTCCCTTGCTTTGAATATCTGCACCTATTCCAAAATTCAGTAAAGAAAAACCTTGGGTAGCTGTTTCTGTATTGTATGTAGTGAAGACCCTGTTTTGTGTAAACATATTATCCAACTCTAGCTTCACATAAAAATTCTTTAATGATCCATTTGCTGCTTTTGCAAAATCACCTCTTAATTCGGTGGTCCATCTTGCTGGTGGAATAAATGGCAAGCGATTGTTTCCTTCGTAAGGAGTATTGAATTGTCCTGCTACATAAGAGAAAGTACTTGCTAAGTGCAACCAGTCTAATGGATGCGGATGTATATCAATCTTGCTTTCAAAGCCATACAATCTTGCATTGTTTTGTCTAAACTGAAAGGCCATCATGTCTTCTCCATCTACATTCACCAATGAGTCTCCACCAAACACACTATTCAACTTAGAATAGAAAATATAATTGCTGATGCTATTATAAAACGCAGTTACTTGAAAACTAAAATGCTGTGTATTTACTTCAATACCTGCATCGGCTTGTATGGATGTTTCGTTCTTTAAGTTTTGATCACCGTGTTCATATCGATTGGTGCCTTCATGGGTTCCATTGCTCGCCAACTCAGATACAGAAGGCGCTCTATAGCCTCTGGATAAATTGGCTTTCAATGTTACTGCTTCTGAAGCGTTGTAACTTAATCCAACTGATCCACTGATATTGCTAAAGGTTTTACTGAAGGTATTAAACTTCACTTCTGTTCCTTCGGTAAATCCTTCACTGTTTAATTTTCTATAATCACTTCTAAGTCCACCACTCAATGTGAGTTTATCATTGAATGTTTTACGTGTATACACAAATACCCCTGCATCAAATAATTTGTATTCAGGAATCAACACTTCGTCTGCTTTATTTTGATTTTGCTGTTGCATTCCATTCACACCAATACTGGTTTTCCATCCGTTCATATCTGCAAAATGATATTGCAGATTATAATTCACCGTACGCAAATCGAAATACAATTCAGGACTGGTAGGGGCTTCAGGGTCTCCAAATTCTTTTCGTTGATTTCGCTGATAGCCAATATTGAATTGAAGTCTTCCTGTTCCCAATGCAATATTATTGTCTAATGCAATTTTGAAATGGTTAATTCCTTGTGATGGAGTTTGTAATTGGCGTGAATTCAAATCTGCATCAGTGGCAATTCTTTCTAGTGGAGAACCTGCAAACAAAATAAATTTTCCTGTTGCATCATCTCTATCCCCTTCTACCAATCCTACATTCTGATTAAAATTACTTACCATCAAATGGCTGTATCCCCAGCTTTTATTGATACCGATATAGCCACCAAAATTTTGCTCATTAAATCGGCTTCCTAGAACCCTGCCATCATATTTATTTTGATAGTCTTTAGCAGATTTAAATGATCCATACATATTGTAATTGAATCCATTTTTAAAATGACCAGCTGTATTAAAATTATTGCTGATTAATCCGTTATTGCTATTGGTTGCAAAATTGTAATTGGCTCTAATGCGACCTTGCTCTACTGGCACATTGGTAATAATATTCACTACACCTCCCATGCCATCAGATCCATACAACAAAGATGCTGGGCCTTTTAATACTTCTACTCTTTGTACACTGGCTTCATCAATTTCAATACCGTGCTCGTCGCCCCATTGTTGTCCTTCTTGTCTTACTCCATCGTTGATGGTGATGACTCTATTGTATCCCAATCCTCTTATGATGGGTTTACTAATGGCTGGCCCTGTGCTCAATGCACCCACACCTGGAACCAATTTGCTCAACGCATCAATAATATTGGTTGAACTTCCGCGCATCAAATCGGTTTTTCTTACCACTGAAATGGCTTGTGGATTTTGCGAGATTCTGACAGCTGATGCAACTCCTGTTACGGTTACTGCTTCGTGCTCTACTACCGATTGCTTTAATGCAATGTCTAGCACTTGTGTTTGAGTAATGGCAATCGTTTTTAAGAATGCACCATATCCCATAAAACTAACTTCTACCAAGTATTTACCTGATGGAATATTGGGCGTTTGATAACTACCATCTGAACCCGTTACGGTTCCTGTTTTTAATTCATGTAAATAAATAGATGCCCCCACCAATGGCTTTCCTGTTTGTGCATCAGTCACTTTTCCTTTTAATGAACCATTGGCAAAAGCGGCGGCTGTAATCCAACCTAAAAAAAACATTGTCAAAACAACAGATTTCATATGCTTCTATTTTTGCTACTATGTTGCAAATATAGGGAAGCATTTGATTTTTACATCATTGTTGCAAATATTTTTTGTGGGTGGATTTTACCTGACTTTTAGCATAGGCCTTACTTGCTGTACGGAAAGGTTTTGGAATCGGGCATAATAGACCCCTGTTGGCAAAAATCCACTATTGAAAGTGACTGTATAAGTTCCTGCTGGGTACTCCTTATCAGTCAATACGGCTAATACTCTTCCGCTGGTATCGATGATTTGTATCAAGGTATGTCCGCCCGCGGTTTTGAATGTGATCACAGTGCTAGATGTAAATGGATTTGGATAGTTGCTCACCAATTGCTCTGTTGCCAATGGTTGTGGCTTCTTACATGCTGCGCCACTTACCAAAGGTAGGTTCTGGTAATTCTTCAACATGATTTGTTGTAAATCGTTGTCGTCTACACATAACCAGTTACTCAATAAGGTGGAATACACCGATCTAAAATCGTATTGGAATGGCACGTTGTCTCCTACTCCTACACTCGCCCCAAAATTGGGTGTATTACCTGTAACGCCTCCTATCACTTGTTTGCCAAAAATGAATACGGGTGCGGCTGCGCCGTGATCGGTGCCGCTACTTGCATTGCTCTTGATGCGTCTTCCAAATTCAGAGAATGTCATGCCCACCACTTTATCATCTACGCCTAAAAATGCTAAGTCGGTTTGAAATGCTTTAATGGCATCACTCACTCTTCCTAATAAAGTTGCATGTGTTCCTGTAGTGGTATCGCCTGCATTCACTTGAGAAGCGTGTGTATCAAAGCCTCCTGTGCTTACCATATACACACGGGTTTGCAATCCACCTTTTATTAATCGGGCAACAATTTTTAATTGATCACCCAATGAATTATTGGTTGGATAAGTAGACTGCGTAGGAACTTTTGCAGCCGCATCTTTGATGACGGTTGCATACTGCTGTGTTTGTTGCGTAATCTGTCGAATATAAGTGAGCTCTTTTCCTGCTGGTGTTGCGGGTGCTGGATCTTGCACACCGTTGATTAAGTTGTAAAAATTACTCGTGTTACTAATGCTCATGGCCATGTTTACCGCTGGTCCTTGCATAGTAAGGCTTGTAGCAGATCCAATTTGTATGGCCAATGGATCTTTCATGCTTGCATTGGGATATCCTGTTGGAAAATTAGGATACTGATAATCTAAGTACCTGCCTGCCCATCCACTGTTTACCACGGTTGTTGCATCACTCGCACTCATCCAAATATCGGTTGCCCTAAAATGGGAGAAGCTGGGTTGCGGATATCCTACTGATTGAATGATATTGAGTTTTCCTTCGTTGTACAAACTTTGTAATCCTGTCATTGCTGGATGCAATGCTGCTTTGTCTACGCCTGTTAGTTTTAGTACTTTATTTTCTGGAATAAAAATATTGGGTCTTGCATTGGCATAGTTGGCAAAGTTTTCAATGGGCACCACCATATTTAATCCATCGTTTCCTCCATTCAATTGTATAATCACTAAAATATGATCGTTCTGTTCTGCTTGCATTTGAAGTGCTGCTGCAAAAACAGAAGATGCACCAAAAACCTTGAACGAAAATCCACTCACCAAAGAGGGAAGCAATATACCTGCTGGTACAGTGTTTTTTAAGAAGTCTCTCCTTTTCATAGATTGGGTTTTAGGCGAGTTGGTATTCGGCCAGGTTCATTAAATATTTGATAAGGTCGCGTACTTTATTTCGTACAGTGGTTGCGTTGGCAGTATTGCCTGGTGTAGTAATAAATAAATTCCAAGCATCGGTCCAATAATGATCACTGCTTTGTCCACTCAATAAAATATCTCTTTTTAATTGTGCCTTCGAAGCATCGGAAATATCCAATCTAAAAATATGTGCAGTGATTTCGTTGATTAAAATATTCGGATCTGCTGGATTGCTAAGGGTTCTAGCAAATGCAATACCATCTATTTGAATTCGCTTTCCGCCAAAACTATAGCCACTCACAATCATGGTATCTGTGAACTGATTTCGCTTGGGTAGGGTATCGCTATTGATCCATATTTGATAAAACTGTGGCTCTTGGTAATAGGCTTTCCATCCACTTACATCGGGTGGGTCTCCAATATTTTGTTGCATATTGCTTACCCAGGTAACCATATAATTCCAATGCGCGTAATTGGTTACATAATCGGTTGATGGAGGAAATTGGACATTAAATTCTCTGCACATACCCACTACTAAATCTACTGGGCTTTTAATTTGACATCCTCGAGAGAGTGTATCAAAAAAATGTTCGCTTTGCAATAATGCTTGCAACACTGGTTTTATTTCATAATTATTGCTTCTGAAAATATTGGCCAATGGAGTAATAATATTGGCTTCAACTGATGCATCAATATCATAATAAACAAACCATCGGTAGATTCGTCTGCAAATATATTTGGCCACTTCTTGCACATTAAAAATCATGTTCAGCATATCGTCTAATTCCAAATCACCTGCAGTGGCACCGGTTCTTCCAGCAATAACTGTATTATTATAAAAAGAAGAAAATGCTTTTGGAGTGGTGTCGTGTCTGCTTGCATCAAAATAAGAAGTCATGGTGGTATTGTTATTCCTCCATCCCGTTAAAACCCTTGCTGCTGCTTTAACGTCGGCCTCTGTGTACAATGAGCCTGGTCCCTTCCCACAACAAAATAATTCTTGTATTTCTCTGGCATAGTTTTCATCGGGTGCCGTTCTAGTATTGAGTTGTCCATTTAAATACACCAACATGGCTGGATCAATCGTAACCGCTCTAGTGAGTACTTTAAAATTTCCCAATGCATGCGTTCTCAACAATTGATGATGCCTATAAACATATTGCGCGTTACCAATATCATTCGACTCTGTTGCAAAATGATTATGCCAAAAAAAAGTCATTTTTTCTAAGATGGATCGGTCTTGATTAATCATTAATCCCATCCACCATTTTTTAAATGATGCCCTGCGTTGACTTTGCACCGTACCATCATTATTTAAATCTCCTACCCAGGTACTGCCTAATGCAATGGCTGTATCGGGTGCGGATGCAGAGGTTGATGTAGTGTATTCTTTTATCGGGGGGGCTGGCGTATTCGTAATTGGATTCAGTAATTCATTTAGCACAACGGATAAAGATTTTCCACTGAAATAAGTCAGGTCATCTTTACTGGCACCAAACATAGTACGCTTCAATAAATGTTGCAATTCAACCTGGGTAAAACTGCCAGAGAATGGCGTTAACCCAGAAAGTGGTGGAGGGGTATATAGGCTGTCCATATGCTGATTTGGTAAACTTATGACCCAAATTAAAGTAATTATGCAGCTTTTCTACATTAAATATGTCTTATATTTAGGGAAATAAAACCCCCAAATGACCGAGCAAACCCTTCTGGTAGGCTGTATAAATAACGATCCCTCTGCACAGCGGGAACTGTACAATCGATACAGTCCTAAGATGCTGAGTGTATGTTATAGATTCGGCAATAGCAGAGAAGATGCAGAGGACATGTTGCAAGAAGGCTTTATAAAAATCTTTACGCAAATACATACATTTCAGAACAAGGGTGCATTTGAAGGTTGGATAAGAAGAATCATTGTTCATACTTGTATTAATTTTCTAAAGAAGAATAAGAAGTTCAGCAACAGCATAGATTTGGATCAAGCTGATTATTTAGAAGTAAAAGAAGAGACCATGCCTTCAGTAATGCAGGCAAGACAAATTATAGAATGTATAAGGCTACTGCCCTTGGGATATAGAACCGTGTTGAACTTATATGCAATGGAAGGTTATAGTCACAAGGAAATTGCGGAAATGCTTGACATAGAAGAAAGCACCAGTAGAAGTCAGTACACTAGAGCAAAAGTGATGTTAGAAGGTATTTTAATTAAGAAAAGAATTATAGAACAACCAAGAGAACGTTTCAATTGGGCGGCTGCTTTTAAGAAGTAGCATTTAGAATATGGATCGTAAGTATTACCAAGACAACGAATTTGAGCAATTCTTGCAAGAAGAGCTGAAGGATCATCGCATGTATCCTGCAGATGATGCGTGGAAAAATATCCGCACGCAATTGCATGGTAATCCTGCATGGCCTGCACTTACAGTTATTTCGTTATTGGTTATTGTGAGCTTAACCATTTCTACTTTATTAATTACGCCATCTGCAGACCGTTTCCGATTTGTAGTCAGCAATAATCCAACCAAATCAATTGCTGCTCCTGTTGAAACCCGCATGCATGCACCAACACCTAAAGAAGCTTACTATCATGCTATTGAACCCAATCATATTACGGAGCAAACAATTACTCAGTTAAGAGAACCCATTGCAACGGTGCCTACTGATTCTAATATAGAATGGCAAATGACACATACTGCAATGAACACGAATATTATTGCTACTGTTCCTGCAATCAATCAAGCATTGGTTGTAAATAACAATGAAAATAACGACGCGAAAAATACCCTTCAAGAAAATGAACAAGCAGTGCCTGCTGCAATCAAATTAACTGCAACTGAAACCATTTCAAGTACTGGACCAATGAGTAGTATTGGTCAATTACAATTGGCTAAATCTGCTGAAGAAACTGCACTCAGCATTAATTTGAACGACGAAAAAAGAACGCAAGCAGTTCCTAAAGCCATTAGTTTGCCCATCCCGAATAAGCGTATAGGTTTTCAATTTTATATTACACCTTCTACCAGTTATCGTTCTTTATCAGATGCACAGGTAAAAGAAATTATTCAACCTACTAATTTAGCACCTGCGCAAAACGTACCATTGGCATTAAACTATACAGCGGGCATCAATGAAGTAGTGCGTCATCGTCCTTCAATGGGCTTAGAAGTTGGATTAGCAGCACTCTACAATATCAACTCAAGGCTTAAATTTAAAACGGGTATTCAACTGAATATTCGCCAATACCATATTGAAACATTCAGAGCCAACACGGGTTTGGCAACCGTTTCTTTAATCAGTAACGGCAGTGTAGAAAACTTTAACATGTTCACCAATTATAACAATGCAGGTGGCTATAAAAAAGAAGAATTAGACAATAAGAGTTTTCAAGTGGCTTTACCTGTTGGTGTTCAGTGGGACATCATCAAAGGAAAACAATTTGGTATTAGTGCCGAAGCTACTGTACAACCAACTTATTCATTTAACTCCAATGCATTCTTGCTTTCTACCGATTTTAAAAACTATACAGATGGCAATGGTTTTGTTCGTAGGTGGAATATCAATACCAGTGCAGGTATACACCTTAACTTCAAAACGGGTTCCAATCTTTGGCAGTTAGGTCCTCAAATTAGGTACCAACACTTGCCTACTTATACCAACCGCTATCCCATTAAGGAATACCTCATGGATTATGGTATTCGCTTAGCATTTACTAAGCAACGCTAATTGCTTGTTTTTGGATAGTTTTGCTCCATGAATATTTTTCTTCGCGTTGGTTTATTTTGTTTTTTCTTTTGGGGGATGATAGCTTGTACCAACAACAAGCCCGCTGAAAGCGCTGCCAATAAACCAGTAGCTGATACCGCTCAATTTTACCCAATCGCTCGTTTTATTTCAGACGAAATGAAATATGTTGACTTGCGCAATTTTACTATTCTAGAAAAAAGAAACAAAGGGGCAGACAGCAGTTCGCGCGAAATCAGTAAAGACGATTTTCTTGCCGCTGCAGGGGAAATACTTCAGCAAGCCCAATGGTTCATGGCCAATAAGAATTTATTT
The DNA here is from genome assembly GCA_943371295.1 of Synechococcus sp. UW140. Taxonomy (GTDB): domain Bacteria; phylum Bacteroidota; class Bacteroidia; order Chitinophagales; family Chitinophagaceae; genus Sediminibacterium. Next base: position 46,339 of record CALRUG020000003.1, read on the forward strand.
ACTGAGTCTATTTTTCAAGACCTCGGCACAGAAAGTTATACCATCAACTATAGCAGTACGAGTGCTCCCATCAACAGCATTAACTTACTATTAAACGAGCAAACCAATTTACCCAAGCGATTGTTTATAAGATTGATTCAACAATCTGGAGATACTGCCATTACCAAGCAATACAGTTGGGTAACCAATAAGCAATTCGTTATCAGTAGTGCTAAAAAAACAGAGAACGGCTTTACTGAAACCAGTACCACCCAAATTAGTTGGAAAAATCAAGCCCAGTAATGACCCAAGAAGCTTTTCAACAAATAGCACATACGATTCCTTTACAGCCTGGTATTTATAAATACTACGATAAAGACCATACGCTATTGTATGTAGGGAAAGCAAAAAGTTTACGCAAAAGGGTCAGCTCCTATTTTAGCAAAAGCTTTGTTGGTTATAAAACGCATGAGTTGGTGAAACGAATTCATCAAATTGAATTCACGATTGTAGATTCTGAACAAGATGCTTTTTTATTAGAGAACGCTTTAATTAAAGAATACAAGCCCAAGTACAATATTGAATTAAAAGACGACAAAACCTATCCATATATAGTGGTGAAGCGCGAAGCTTTTCCAAGGATTTTTTTAACCCGAAGAAAAATTAATGATGGGTCCGAATACATAGGCCCATTCACTTCTGCAGGAAAAGTAAGAGAGCTGATTGATTTTGTAAAACAATATATTCCATTAAGAAGTTGCAAACTCAACTTAAGCAAAGAGAATATAGCAGCTGGAAAATTTAAAGTTTGTTTAGAATACCATTTGGGCAATTGTAAAGGGCCATGCGAAGGATTACAATCCTTGGAAGATTACCAAAACGGAATTCAACAAATGCGGAATATTCTGAAGGGCAATCTAGGGTCGGTCATTGCCCAGTTTAAAGAAGAAATGCAGGAATATGCCATGGGGCTTGAGTTTGAGAAGGCCGAAATGATTCGAAAAAAAATTGATCATTTAGAAAACTACCAGTCTTCTTCTGTGGTAGTAAGCAAGCACTTAACCAATATTGATGTATTCAGTATTGCAAAGGACGACAACAAAGCTTACGTAAACTATTTGATGGTTCAAAATGGAACGATTGTACAAACCCATTCTGTTCCCATTGAAACCAAATTAGAAGAAACCGAAGAAGAAGTATTGGTTTGGGTAATAGGAGAATTACGCAATACGTTTAACAGCATGGCCAAAGAACTCATTGTTCCTTTTCCAATTGAGTATCCTGATTCATCTTTGATTATCACCATCCCCAAAGCTGGCGATAAAAGAAAACTACTAGACCTCTCTTTAAAAAACGTGGCTTACTTTAAAGAAGAGTTGAGAAAGAAAAAAATGCTCCGCTTAGAAGGTAAAACGGACGACGAGCAAAAAAAGGTTTTGTATGAGTTGCAGCATTACTTACAATTGAATGAAGTACCCCTTCATATAGAATGTTTTGATAACTCTAATTTTCAAGGAGCTTTTCCTGTGAGTGCAATGGTTTGCTTTAAGAATGGCATCCCTTCTAAAAACGACTATAGAAGGTTTAATGTAAAAACAGTAAAAGGCATTAATGACTTCGCTACCATGAAAGAAGTGGTTTATAGACGATATAAGCGCTTAAAAGAAGAAGAACAGTCATTTCCTCAATTGGTGATTATAGATGGCGGCAAAGGCCAATTAAGCTCTGCGATGGAAGCTTTTAAAGAACTTGGCTTGGTGGGTGTAACTACTGTGGTTGGCTTGGCAAAGAATGAAGAAGAGATTTTTTTTCCGGGTGATTCAGAATCATTTAAACTACCCATGAGCAGCGACTCATTAAAGTTGGTCAGAAGAATTAGAGATGAAGTGCACCGATTTGGAATTACTTTTCACCGAAATCAGCGTTCGAAGGGAACTTTTAAAAATGAACTAGAGCAAGTGCCGGGTATTGGGAAAGCTACCATTGATGAATTATTGCGCAATTTTAAATCGGTTAAGAATATTAAACTACAATCGGAACAGGCTTTGGCAGTGGTAATTGGTGCCAATAGGGCGGCTATCTTAAGGAAGCATTTTCAGGAAAAGGAATAAAAAAAGGGCCAGGATAGAAATCCAGCCCCGTTTTTAAAATCCAATATCCTATGAAAAACCGAAGTGAAATTACAGTTTCCTACATAAAATATAAAAAAAACTTTACCCGATTATAGTAAACAAGCTTTCCCAATAGAAAAAGGGGCCATTGGCCCCTTTTTGTTGAATTTAATGCTATTAAATAGGCTTAATAAGCCCACAAATCTTGCTCGTAGTTCATGATCTTGGCCTTGATATTCTCTCCTTCCAATAATCTGAACAAAGGATCTTTAATAAATGCACTTAACGATTTATCACCAGGATTATTAATCGTGCTCTTGATGATATAGCTACTGAAGAAACGGCTTTCGAATAATTCTTCCCAAGTCATTCTTGCAGCAATATTTTTTGGATTGTACACATCAAATTTGGTTAAAGAAGCCCTGATATCTGGATAGTATACCCAGAATAAAACCCTAGGTAAAGACTTTCCTGCAACCACTTGCTTTGCAATAGGTGCAATACCTAAAATACGGGTAAACATTCTACTGCTTTCTTTGTCAAAAATGATTTGTTCTTTAATACGGAATGTATAAACTGAATCAGGACTAAACTTGGGTTTCTTGGTAATCACTTTTTCAACAGCACCTGTAGCTGGATCTACTACATCAACTGTATCTAAAGCTCCACCTACCATTGATAAAACTTGAGATGTAGGTAGTGGCGTAGTAAAACGATCGTTTTCTGCTGAAAATGCGGTTACGCTATCGTTCTTAATGGCACTCAATAATAAAGAGAAGAATCGTTGGTCTCCATTATCATCTTTACCAGGATACATAAAAGACTGATTGATTTTTTCTCTTGCATCAATCTCTCTCCAAATAAAATGACTGAATACCGCATCGTCTTCACGAAGGTCTTCATATTCTAAAGGCTTACGATCTCTAATCTGCGTTCTAAGCATTGCATAATTGTTTCTTAAAGAAACTTCAGGCTTTGCATCAAAACCACCTTGTACGGTAGTGTCAAAACTATAAGTAACAGGGGCAGTAGGATTCGTAGTAGTTGTACCTGTTCCTAGTGCAGTATTATTATTGGTAGTTCTATATCTAGATGTTCCTGTAACGGGTGCAGAAGGCGTTATAGTTGTATCAGCAGCTGGATTTACTTGATTGATCTTATTTTTTGCAGCTGCGTATTTTGAAGTTGGTTTTTTTGTGGCAGTCTTAGCCCCTGTTGCTGCAGGTTTTGCAGTGGTGGTAGCAGGCTTTGCCCCTGCAGTGGCAGGCTTTTTATATTTAGACTGCGCCATTGCACCCATGGCTACTACCAAGGCAGTAGTCATTAATAATCCTGAATAAACAATCTTTTTCATACGCACCATTATTGTAGAGTAAATGAAATATTTTGATCCAATAATCTAGTTCCACCAGGACCGCTCACTTTAATTTCGTCAATCACCACGGTAGATCCAGCCTGACATTTATTTAATAAAGCTTTCGCTTCAGCATTAAAATAAGCTCCTGATACTTCAGCAATTCCGAATCCGCTTTCTTCAAAACCTCTTCCTGTACAAATAAGTGTAAAGGAAACAACTTCATATTTTACGCCTTCGAAAACAAAGTCTTTTAAATCTGCAACTACCCCACGTTGAACCCTGAATGCATTTGCAGCAAGTGGTCCACCTGCTTTACCGCCCACTGTTGCCAATGGATTAGGAACACGTTTGATAGGGATAACAATCTTTTGGGTATTCTTACCATCTGTTGCATTCACCGTAGCAGATCCTAAAGCAGCAGCAGTAACAATATATTGGCCTGGACCAGCTTTGCGGAAACCAATTCCAGCACCTTCAATAGATACGTTCACTTTTTCGTCTCCACTTCCTCCAGTAACACTTAATGGATTTTCTAAACCCTGATAAAACACACGGGTTTTATCGGTAGAAACCACTAAACCAGATGGAACCCCAACGGTGTATTTAATTTCTTTAGTAACAGAAGCAGTAGTACCATCCGGTTTCACAAATGAAATGGTTACATTCTTAGAACCACTACCTGTTGGTCTAAACTTGTATTCGAAAGAACCATCAGGCGTAGGTGTTGCAGAAGCTCCATCAACAGAAACCCTTGGTTGAGATGCACTATTGAAAGCGCCCACACCAGCATTAATGATAATTTCTTCACCAGGCATTACATAACTGGCATTGGCATTCGCAATTGCCTGAAACTGGTCATACACCAATTCTACTTCACCAATTTCTTTATGGCAATATTCAACCGCTTGCGATTCACTATTCTTAATATCGTTTTGAAACTTACTTAACATAGTGATACCTGCAACAGTAGGTGTCATATGAAAGAAGGTGTAAGCCCACTCTTCTTTGTCTTTTTCGTTTTTAACTTCAGGCAAGCTCAATGGTAAGTTGGCACCAATAGCAGCAGCCATTTCAGGATCAATGGCTAATAATTGTTTTTTGAAATTATCTAACTTATCAAATAATTCTTTGCCCTTTCCTTTTCCAGATGGGGGTGCAGAAACAAATAAGCGAGTAGCGGCATCTAAATCATCTTCTTTAAAATCTTCTTTGCCATCCACCATCTTGAGGCCTGCTTCTCTTTTTAATTCTGCTTTTAAAGACTCAATATAGTTGTACACTTCATCAGAAAGTGTTTTTGCTTTTTGTGCTTTAGGCAACCATACTTCTGCTTTATCTCTAGTAGTAGGGTCTTCAATTTTTTTCTGGAACGATTTAAAAATCTCTGAATTCTTTTTTTCCGCAACACCAGTAGCCGTCATCAGGCTTTTGTCTACAGTTTTAAAAGCATTCAATATTTCTGAAGAAACGTTCAAAGCAAGCAAAGCCGTTAACACGAGATACATCATGTTAATCATCTTCTGCCGCGGTTCCTTGGGTAATGACATACTATCTTTTGTTTATCTAAATACGTTTGATCAATTCAGTTTACTATTCAGCTTATCTACCCTGCATTGCAGTAAGCATGCTACCATATACCTGATTTAATTTGGTCAGGTTATTAGCCAATGCTGCTATTTGTTCCTTAGCTCTATTTGCATCTTCTGCGGTATTATTCATTGCCTCAGAAGCCGCAGACAACTTACCATAAAACTGGTTTAATGCTTTAAGGTGATTATTGCTCTCTTGTAATTCTAATTCGTAAATAGTATTTAAAGAAGATAAGTTTTTAGTTAACCCTTGAACCTGCATATGAAACTGCTTATTGCTTTCAGCTGCTGCTTCAAAGCTAGACAATGAATGTACTGCACCATTTACTGCTGTAGCTACAGAACCCAATGCAGTTGCTGCTGCTTTTGAGTTAGCAGAGAAATCACCAGTAGATTTTACTACATCACTGATTTCTCCCATTTTCTCTACAGTGGTTCCTAATTTCTTAAAGCCTTCGCTTAACTTTCCTAAGTTGGCAGGAGTAATATCGGCTTCAGCCAACATTTTTTCCATGCTTTTTAATGCAGGATTACCAGCATCTACTGCTACTGCAGGTGCACCCATATCTGGAGGAGGCAATATCGCATAGATAATAAATATCAAAGCCTCGGTGGTTAAACCAATTTTTAATGCCCAGTCTGCCCAAGATAGGTGAAGTATTTTTGCCATTGCACCAAAGATCACCACGGCTGCACCAAGAGATACAACAACGTTTACCGCGCGATTAACTGTAGGAGAAACACCTGAAGCCATAATTGTATTTTTTGTAGTTTATTTTTTACTTTTTCATTTTTGGAG
>CALRUG020000004.1:0-46698 GCA_943371295.1 Synechococcus sp. UW140
GCAATGGTTTCCCAACTTCCTCCATTGAAATTGTATTGCAAAATGGCTGATCCAGTTATATTCGTTTCCCATCTTATTGTATTCATTGAATTGGGAAATAATTGATTCCCTTTAACGGGAAAAGTAAATTGAAAATGATTAGTGGTATCGTACTGCCAAGCAATGCTATAAGCCTGCTCATTACTGGTCAGTTTTGATCCCCTCACTACTAATTCATAATTACCAACAGCAGGTTGTTCCAAAGTAATTTGCTCTACATTATTTAAACTGTCCCTTCCCCTAATTGCAGGTGACTGCAATGCAGTAATAGTATTGCTGCTATTTAAAATCCAAGGAAGATATTTAGTAGAATTGGCTGACTGTATTAATTCAATATCTAAATCGTTCATTAAAGCTTTAGCACTATTCACCGTTGCTGCTGGATCAATCCAAGCAATTGTAATTTTTAACTTATTTACCTTACTAGGTATTGGGATGCTTGAAGTATTTACTTGGTTAGGCCCAATTTTTCCTTGAATGATGTTGCCTTCTTCCACAGTTTGCAAAGCCCTCCATGCATTGGCTGCACCATAACCGCTTGTATAATCAATATTTGGTGCGCCAATATCATCTGCACTATTTAGTAAAATGGCTTTTACTAATGCTGTACTGGGAGGATTGGAGCTGCCGTATTTCTTCATCCAAGCTTCTCTTACCAACATGCTGATACCAGAAACAATAGCTGCTGCACCTGAACTGCCGTCTTCGCCCAATGCAACCAGCTCTGGCTTAACTCTTCCGTCATGAGCAGGACCACGTGAACTGATGGAAATGATATTGTTGTATAAATCGGTTGCCCCTACCGTTAATATATTCTTGGCCATTTTAAAACTACCCGTCAAATTAGCAAAACCAGGAATCCCATTGTACAAGCCTGCTGTAGAAGTTTGGTTGCCAAAATTACCAGCTGAAAAAACATGCAGTAAAGTAGTGTCTTGATTCATCTGCGCATCATAAGCTTGTGCATCCGAACCATAATAGTTTTCTATCCCTACGCCGTAAGAATGATTTTGCACTTTCACATTGGATTGTTGAAGCACACTAATATTATCAGGTAATAAATTTTTAAAATCAGCATTGGCAATGCTTGCACCCCAAGCAACACCCTTACCCGTATAGAAGGTATTCCCTGCACCAGCAGCAATGGTAGCCATAGTGGTAGCATGCGTTTGCAAATTACTAGAAGCTAAAGTTGAAGCCAGATAACGTCCCTTAAAATCGATGTCTAATGTATCCATCAATTCTTCTTTAATAGAAATGGTTGCTCCTTGTCCATTAATGCCTGGCCAGCGTTGATGAGCAAGATTTATTTTATTGACCGATAAATCAAACCCGGTCAATTCCCTTTCAGTAAAGGGTTTTCGAGCATTTGCAATAAAGCGAATATTCGTATCGAGCAAGGCTTTGTTTATCCATGCTGCATTTGCTTTTACTTGAACAGCGCCAGACAATTCATATTCTGATGCTATTTGAAATGCTCCATGCGTCTTATATTGATCTTTCAATTTTATTGGGTCGGTTACAGAAATCATTAAAGAGTAAACAGTGCTCTTGTTTATTTTTTTTTCTTGAAACTGATGCATTAAATCGGGTGAAAGTTTTTGCAAGCCAGTTGCATAATGCCTATTCTGTTGAACAGTATTTTCTATTTGCCCATACAAAGGATGTACAAGTATTAAAAAAAATAAACAGATATAATTCTTGAGCATGTTATACTGACTAAAAATTAAAAATAGTTTTTATTTTTTTAACAATTATTTCTATATTAATGTAAATTTTACATCACTAAAACCAACCAAATGAAGAAAAATTTGAAAAACCTAATTGCCTGCTTTTGTATTGCGGTAACAACATTTTCTTGCACCAAAGCAACTGAAGAACTTACTAGTAACGAAATTTCACCAGATGTGATTGCTAGTATTAAAGCTATGGGATTCAGTACAACTGGTATTACAGCAGAAGATGGCGGATACATTGTAGAAGGTGATATTTTTATTCCAGCAACAGATTTGAAACGCAATCTTGGCGGTCAGTTCTTGCGTGTTGGAAGTACAGAACAGTATAGAACTACCAACTTGGTAACAGGATTACCTAGGGTTATTACTGTTGCTTTAACTAACAAAATGAATGCTTCTGTATACGGACCAGTTTTGGATGAAGTTGTTAGAAGATACAATGCACAAAATTTACAAATCACTTTACAGCGTGTAACTTCTGGTGCAGCTATCACTTTTGATAATGCAAATGGCCAATACCTTGCTTCAGCAGGATTCCCAACTTCTACTGGTAATCCACATAATTTAGTTAAAGTGAATACCAGAGCAATTGGCTCAGGAACTTCAACAGCTTTTATCAATTATGCAGCAACCATTTTTGCGCATGAACTAGGCCATTGCATTGGCTTCCGTCATACAGATTATATGGATCGCTCTTACAGTTGTGGTGGTTCTGTTTCAAATGAAGGAGCTTCTACAGTTGGTGCTATTTTGATTCCTGGCACACCAGCAGCTGCTGATCCAAACTCATTTATGTTGGCTTGTATTGGAAGTGGTCAAAATCGTCCTTTCAATGCAAATGATATTACTGCGTTGAACTTCTTGTATTAATCAGTATAATAACTATACAAAAACGCCCTCAATTTAATTATTGGGGGCGTTTTATATTTATACCATAAGGTCTCTCTCAGTCATCTTTTTATGATGTAGTACATGATAAATAGTGAAATACATCATTTCTCTAATTGTCAACTTTCCTAATAAGGGATGAGGCAAAATAAACCTATCCAATTCTTCTTCAGTAAACTTATCCAGCTTCTGGTTAAGCCATTTTATTTCATTACTAATTGATACAGCTATTGTTGTTTTTTGATCAAGCCTAACTGGCTTAGGAACAAATCTTGCGGTTGCTCTACCACCCTGTTGCAGTTTGTTATTGTATTTAGCAATCAATTCTTCGTAAGTTTTACTTTCCCGATTAGCTTTCCCCCAAATAAGAGATAAGACAAACTTTGGCACAGTTAATATTTGTCTTACAGGTTTAACGCTAAGCAAAATATGCTCCAGTTGTTGGCCAGGGGTCCATCTATCATTATTGCTTTGTGCAAATTTTTCATTTGATATGGAATGGATGTATTCTATAAATAATTGATGATTTTCAATTAATTTATTTTTGAGTTCTTGTTTTTGCATAAAAGCTATTTAATGAAGAGGCGAATCCTTTTTTAGTGAACCCAATAATCAACCACCGTCACTTTATCCAAAATATAATGAGTTAACCCTTGATTTAATTTTTACGGACTATTATTTACACCCCATTCATACCTTTTGAGGGTATTGATTTGCTTGGGTAACTCGTGATAAGGAAAAAGGCAGATAAGAATAGATATTTCATCATAATTATTATTTAGTATTAACAATATCGTATTCCTCTTTCATTAGGTTAAGCAAATTATTTGATTGTAATCTTAAATCCAATACCATGTTACGCATACTTACAGTAAAAAACTTTCTCTGAAAACATTGATTTTTAAGGAGCAACAGGTAGTGAGTGTCAACTTTAGGAATAGTTGCGTTTTTAGTTTTAAAAAATATAAGAGGTGTTGTTCCTGATAAAGCTTGCAAAGAATCTGACTTAAAATTACTTGCATCCCAAAAAGAGGCTAGTGCATTATTCACTTCTGATATAATTTCCAAGTGTCTGTTATTAGTAACCATTACTCTTTTCTCTAACACATAGTAATAATTTAGTAAGCTATCCAAAACCCGTTCACTCTGAATCAATCTTAGATTACCAGAACTTTTCATTTGGTCAAACGCAGTATTGTAAAATTCTAAATAGCGGGTGCTTCTTACCCTTAAGGCCAGTCTATAAAATTCATCTGGATTCCTTTTGTATTGATCCTCTGATAAATATTGAATCAAAGAATCAGTTGTGTAAAATATATCTGTCAAATAAGTCTGGAATCGATTGTAAAATTCCACATCCTTTTCTATATCCCTATATATTCGAGTGATATACTTTTTTTCTCGCTGGTGCTCTATATAGTGTTCAAGTTGTAATTCTGCTAAAAATCCACAAAACACAGCTAAAAATAACATAAAGAATTCCCAGAAATAAGATTTCCAGTTTTTCTTTCCGTGCTCATGATGAGCGTGGTGATGTACTTCCATTGGTTCAAGTTCATTGATTGATTGATTAGTTATTTCGGAGTCAGTTTCTAATTTTACAGATGATTCTCCTTCGGAATCAGGCAGCTGCTGTGCAGAATTATTATCTAAATCTTTTTCAGACATACTATTTAATCTAATTGGTTTATAGTTTTTTTGCCAGCTTAATTGAATTCTTTAAAGAATTGATATCTCTCCAATCGCTATGCGTGGTAATGATAAATTTTGGATTAGGGTATCTTCGCTCTACATTTAAAAGAGCACTGGCATAAGTTTTTGTATTGCCATCACCAAGAAATCCCAGGTTCTCATCTTTAGCTCCTTTGATTAAACAACCTCCTAAGAGAATTTTTTCTTTGGGGAACCAAATGACAATATTGTCTTGTGTATGTCCTTCACCAGGATAGTAGGTTTCAAATTGGTATTGGTCTACTCGGAATGTGGTGTCTTTCGTCATTAAGAATTGGGCTCGCTTTGCATTGTTCTTTTTACTCAACCGATCAGTCAACTCTGTGGTATAAGTGCGAATTCCCAATTGCTTATAATACTCCAAGCCTGCAGTTTTATCGCTATGCCAATGGGTAGCAAAAGCCATGATGACTTTTTTATTATACCTCAATTGAATACTATCTAATAAAGGTTGAAACTGAGTTGTATCCCAAGGTGTATCAAATAATACGACTCCTTTATTTGTCACTAGATAAACACCATTTGCACGCACTTTACTATCTTGGTAAGTATTAAAAGTAGTGTACACATAAAAATTACCTGATAATGGCTCAATAATTAATTTCTTATCGGCTTGTGCAAATAGGGTTGTGGATAAAGTAGTCAATAAAAAGAATAGTAAAAATGGCAGCTTCATTTTAATGATTTACTTTTTGAATATGCTTAATCAAATTGGCTGCTGCATTTTTTGCATAATCCATTCTGGCATCCAAGGTTTTCATAGCTACTTCAAACTGAACTAAGTAATTGTACAACTTATGCAAACTTGCTTTATCAGATTTTACCAATGTTAACTTTTGATTCTTGAAAACTGCGTTTGCTTTCTCTTCAAATACAGGATCCCTTTTACCAGATACCTGAACTTTAAAGTCGGTAAACACAGAATTAAAAGGAGTTTGGTCTGAGATTTCATTATAAAAATCGGTTGTCTTTTCATTAATGATATTTGTAAAGTCAACAGCTGCATCTACCATATAGGTAACCCTCTCATAGTAATCATTAATTTGAAGGATTAAACTGTCGCTCTTGACCAATCGCAACAATCCTGTGGTCGTTAATTGATCATAAGCTGATGAATTAAAACGTGGTTCACCATATGCACTTAAGCCTTCCCGTAATTTATAGAATCGGTTGAAGTCTTTTTTGCCATTTAATAATTCAATTACTTCAGTTCTTAAAGAGTCGAGAATACTAATGCCATAGTATGTTATTTTCTGATTGTTATTGATACGAGTTATATCATAATTAAGGTTATCAACCATGATATTGAGTTGTCTTTCAACTCTCTTTTCCTCAATATAATGCTCTCTAAAATTCTCAGCCAAAAATCCACAGAACACTGCTAAGAATAGCATGAAAAATTCCCAAAAATATGATTTCCAAGTTTTCTTACCGTGGTCGTGATGGGCATGATGATGTACTTCCATGGGTGCTGTTTGTTCTATTGATTGAATTTGTACTTCAGAAGAATTGAGCGTTTCCTCTGAGGAATTCATTAAAGGATTCTCCAAATTTTGCTCTTGGCTGTTCTCTGACATTGTGTTTTGACTTGTTGGATTATTTTGATTTGACGGCTCTGATCAATTTTTCATTGCGCTTATCGGCCCTAGCATTTTGTAGAGAGATTACAGCCCAAATTGCAGCTGGGATCCACCCAATTAATGTAATCTGCAAAATGAAACATATAAAAGCAGTAAAAATCCTACCCCTTAGAAAGAAGGAAAGTGCAGGGAAGAAAATAGCAATTAGTGTCATTTTGAAATATTCTAAAATAAATATACAAAAATCAATTTAAGAATATCATCTTATAGATGAACCCAATAATCTAGCACAGTCACTTTGTCTAGTATATTAGGCAAAAGCTTGGTAAATGCTTGATGAATGGGATGAACTAAGTAAGCATCTCTATCTTTTTCAGATGAAAAAGTCAATACAAAACAATGCGTCAAACCTTGGTTCAATTTTTCAGGGCTATTATTCACTCCCCACTCATAGTTTTTTATCATTTTCAGTTGCTTAGGCAGTTCCCCAAATGCCTTAATAGCATTTTGAATAGAATCAGTATTGGCGTTTTGCTTCCACCCAAATAAAACAACATGTCTTAATTCATTCTTTGGAGTTTGGGCATTTATGATGGATGCGGCCATGAAGACAACTAGAATTAGAAGTAGGGATTTTTTCATTTCAATTATTTTTATTGCGCTTGAATTTCAAGACTTTCAAATTGGTAATATCACATACATATAAACAGCCATTACGATCTACTGCAATATCATGAAACCAACTGCTGGTTCGTTTTGCTAGACCTGTAGCTCCGAAATGAATATTAGTATTGTTTTCATTTCCACACTCAAAAAAAGTAGAGCCATTGGGAATACTATCGGCATTGTTTCTTGGGTCATAATCAATGGCAAATACTCGGTTTTGATTGTCAAGCACCATAGATGGCAGTTGTTGTACCTCTTCCTTATTTTTAATCAAATACAAATATTTGCCATTTTTATCAAATACTTGAATTCTATTATTTTGACGATCTGCTACAAATATATTTTCTTTATTATCAATGGCTATTCCATGAGGAATAATAAATTGGCCGGGACCTTTACCAAATGAGCCCCATTCCTTAATATACTTCCCATCGGCAGAGAATTTAACTACCCTACTATTCCGATATCCATCACTCACGTAAAAAGAACCTTCTTTATCAACTGTCACATCTGTTGGCCTATTAAAGTGCAATGGATCATTTCCACCTTCTCTGGCTATCCCTAACTTCATCAATAATTTTCCTTCATGTGAAAACTTAAAAACTTGATGCAATGCTACATCAGTTACCCAAATATTATTATTCTTGTCTACCATTAATCCATGAGGCATTACAAAATGATTGGCGCCCCATGCATTAATTTGTTTTCCCGTTTCTAGATCTATTTCAAAAATGGTATTAACAGAAATTAAAGAATCCGGAAAGGGCTCAGTCCAATTTCGCCCTGTTCTTTGGAAAATAAAAATATGATTATTCTTGTCTATGCCAATACCAGTTGGCTGACTAACAATCATTTGATTCGCCACCTTATTCCAGGCGGTATCTAATTTATATGAACCAGCATTTGTTTTGGATAAAGTTTTACTCTGTGCAACACAAGTTATCAATGCCAAAGCTTTAAAACATACAAGTAAAGTCAAGTAACGAAAAAGGATTTTTAGCATAATTGAATCTTTTAAGTTAATCAAAGTCATATTCCTGCCTTAGCTGACTCATAACTGAACTTGCCGCAGCTCTGTAATCTGGCCATGTAGTTAATTTAATCCCCCTCATCATCAATAAATAATTACCAGCTAAATTAATGCACTCGTCCCTATCCATTTGTTCTGGTTTTTTAAAAAAAGGTTTAATCCCTACTACAGGATTTTTTCTTAAATAAGCATCAGCAACATTTAACTCTCCTCTATTCATAAATAATTCTAACCACATGAAATCTAGATGCTTCAAGTAAAAAGGACGCAGGGAATTCGACATATAATACAATTCTCTTTCATTGCGCATACGAATAAAATTAATACTGGAAGAAAGCTTACTTATAGCATCCTGAACGGACTGCTTTTTAAAATAACGGCGACTACCAGAGCTTTGCAATTGCATTAAAACACCATCAGTAGGATCAAAAATGGTTCTGTTCGAAACAGTGATATAGGCAAATGCCATAGCTCGAATGGCAGAGTCAGCTTCCTCTTTAAAATCAGCTTTAGCAAAATATTGCATCAAGTATTTCAATGAATTTTCTTTCTCCATCCTTAACTCTTTCACTTTATTTAATCGAATGGAGTCTTCATATAATTCGGTATACAAGCTCTTGGCTAACTCCTTTGCGCGATCGTTTTCGATTTTATGCTCCAATTGATACTCTGCCAAAAAACCACAGAATACAGCTAGAAACAACATGAAGAATTCCCAGAAATAGGACTTCCAAGTTTTTTTACCGTGGTCGTGGTGCGCGTGATGATGTACTTCCATTGGTTCTGTTTGTTCAGTTGATTCAATTTGTGTTTCAGAAGAATTGAGCAGTTCTGGTGAGGAATTTATCGAAGGATTCTCCAAATTTTGCTCTTGATTGTTCTCAGACATTGTATTTTGACTTGTTAGGTTATTTTGATTTGACGGCTCGAATCAATATTTCATTGTGTTTATTGGTCCTTGTATTTTGAAGAGAGCTTATAGCCTAATTTGATAATGTTTAACAATCAGTTCTTTTAAAATAAGGCCATCTTTTTCCATTTCCTGTAAAGCCCATAAATAAATTTTAGCACTTTGAGAAATAGAAATTCTGATATTACTATACTCCTTTATGATTGATGGCTCATAAGACAATAATTTTAAATCATCAGGATAAATCAAATTTGGTGTTTTACCAAAGGGAGATTCTGAATAACCATTTTTTAAAATTGCCTCAGAATGAGTAGACCATTTATCAAAAATTTTATTACTCAATACTTGCCCCGCATTTATTCGCTGCTCCACTCTTTCTGAGACTCTAACAATTACATCTCGCCAAGACCAGTATTGATTAATGGTTTTAATTATCGAATCATTTCGAATCAATCGCAAATTACCAGAGTTTCTTAATTGCGTAATAGTTTGATCTCTCAAAAAAGGAGTCAACAATGCACTGTAAGTATTCAACTGCCTATACAAAGTAGGAACATCAATCTTTAGATTTGACGAATTCAAATTTGCTGTTAAAGAATCATACCCTTTTAATTGTTCCTTCATTCTTGCTAATTCAAAATGAATAAAACTGGTATCACTTTTAATATCTTCGACTAAATCTGTCATGTATTTTTTCTCCTTCTGATGCTCTACATAATGCTCTACTTGTATCTCCGCTAAAAAACCACAGAATACAGCTAGAAACAACATGAAGAATTCCCAGAAATAAGATTTCCAAGTTTTTTTACCGTGGTCATGATGGGCGTGGTGATGTACTTCCATATTTTCGGTTGATTCAATTTGTTCGTTTGATGTTGTTTGATTTTCTTCAATAGGATAAAAGCTATCAAGCAATTGATTGACGTGCAACTCTTTCAGGTCGGCATATATTTTTTGATCCTGACCTGCTTTTTCCGCAAGGGCATATTTCATTTGCTGGTATTCCCCTTTTGCCCATTCATTATTACGCAAATAATCTCTGGTAATGAGATGTCGCTTTAGTGCAGGGCTATCTGCTGAGCAAACATAAAGATGATGTTTAATGGTATCAAGTACTTCATGATGAGAAGTACCGGCTCGCTTAAAAACTTCTCGATCCTCTATACCTTGGTTACCATTGTGGAAATAGCCAATTGCTTCCAATGCTGTTTTTATAGAATGAAAATCAGCAGCATCTTTATATACAATATCTATATCAATAATTGGCTTGGCAGCTAAACCAGGAACCGCGGTACTCCCCACATGTTCAATAGAAAAGTCTATGTCTAACAAAGCATTATTTAAAACAGCTTTGATCAATTCAAAATGAGTATTCCAATCAGCAGAATAAGGATGAATAAGCATGAACTATTAACCAATAAATATGATTAAATATACCAATTATTGATATAAAATCACTGCTGAACTACCGTCAATCTTTAGTTGATTTCCTTGCAAAGAAGTTTGATTATTCTTGGAAGCGATTTTCCAATTCCCTGCTGGTAGTTGAATAGTTTGAGAACGCTCCGACCCATTAAACCCAACCCATATTTTTTTCCAACTATCCCCTACTGCAGTTCCATTTAGGGTATAAGCTATAATCCCTTCAGGTAAATGATTTTGGAAAACTAAGTGTTTTGCTATTTGAGCAGCTGTTTGCATACGGAATGAAGGATGTGCTCTTCTGATTTTAATAAGGGATTGAATATACTGATAGGTAGCAGCATTACTACTTTTCAAATCCCAATTTATTCCGTTAATTAAGTCTCCTTTATCAAATGAGTTTTCAACTCCATTTTTTGTTCTTAAAAATTCTGAACCCGCCGTTAGAAAGGGTGTACCCTGAGAAGTTAAAACAATGGCATAAGCCAATTGGTGCATCTTTATACGATCCGTTACAGATGCTTCCTTATATGAAAGTGCAATTTTATCCCATAAAATATTATTGTCGTGGCAATCTGCATAATTTATTAAACCAGCAGGAGTGATTGTATACGGCGCTTTAGAATAATTGACTTTTGAATAATCAATTTGCGGATGTTTACCTGCGGCAACAATGCCAAATTTTACCGATTCAGCATTGGCTAATTTACCTGTTGCGAATCCTCGGTCATCAATATTAAACACACTGCCCTTGATGCCGTCTCGCATATCGTCACTAAAAACAGCGATGCCTTTGAGCAGGCTTGCATTGACTTTGAGTGCTCTTTTAGCGTCAGGCAGCGGCGATCCACCAGCAGTCCAACCCTCTCCATATAAAACAATCGATGGTTTAATTTTACGCAAAGTATCTGCAATCAGGTTCATGGTTTCAATATCGTGTATGCCCATCAAGTCAAAACGAAAACCATCAATATGGTATTCCTTTACCCAATATAATACACTCTCGAGCATGAACTTTCTAAACATGGCTTTATCGCTTGCTGTTTCATTGCCACAAGCACTTGCATCAGAAAAAGTTCCATCTGCTTTTTTTCGATAATAATAATCAGGCACGAGTGTATTAAAATTAGAATTCCCAGTAAGTGCTGTATGATTATACACTACATCCATAATAATTCTCAACCCATTGCTGTGCATGGTTTTCACCAACTCTTTTAATTCTTTGATACGTACTTTCCCATCTGCAGGATTGGTACTATATGACCCTTCAGGAATATTGTAATTTACCGGATCATAACCCCAATTGTATTGATTGGGTTTGGTTTCATCAACTGAATTGTAATCGTAAAAAGGTAGCAAGTGGATATGGGTAACTCCCAACTCTTTTAAGTGTGAAAGACCCGTTGATTTACCAGAACTATTGGCAGTTCTCAATTCAGAAAGTCCTAAAAATTTTCCTTTGTTTTTGATGCCGCTATTTACATGAATACTTGCATCCCTAACATGCAGTTCGTAAATCACTGCATCTGTTTGTTTATTCTCTTTAGAGAAATTAGGAGATTGATCTTGCTCCCATCCTACTGGATTGGTTTCTTTTAAATCAATTACTTGTGCCCTAACACCGTTGGTACCACAAGCTTTTGCGTAAGGGTCTACCAATTCATCACTCCAAACACCATTAATCAAAATCTGAAAAGTATAGTACTGGTTTTTTATATTATGCTCAATGGTAATTTCCCAAACACCATTGTTTGCTTTTTGCATATTAGCGGTGCGATCAAACACGCCGCCTAAATCAGTTGAAAACAAATTGATTTTAGCCGCCGTTGCAGTAGGTGCCCAAATTTTAAACGTAGATGCTTTAGGTGTATAAGTCAATCCTAAATCATTTCCCTTATATACTGGATAATTGGCTGTTGGGTCTTGTGCAACTATACGAGTTGCAACTATTAATAAGAAGAAGAGAAGTATATTTTGCATGGTCAACTCAATTGAATATATCTCAAATAAATATAAGATATATTCAATAAGAAACTGAATCTAAAAACCTTGCGCATCTAATACGGCTATTGCCTTTTTTCTAAAATCAGCACTAGAAGGGAATACCTTGTTCTTAGCCTTATAGCCATTAAGATAGTTATTCATTTCTTTATAGAACTTTTGGTGCAAATGATAAAGTGGCATTTTTTTACCTTCTTCATTAATCAAAGACATTTGCTTGGATTCACCATTGGGCTCATATTCATTGTTATACATCTGCCAGTGCAAAGCAAAAGGCAAATTGAGTTCCAGAGAAATTCTCATGATCTCTTTGGTTTCTTCAAATTGTTTTTTAAAGGATTCTTGTTGGCTTGCTTTTGCATGATAGCCATATTCTCCTATATATACCCTACGTGAAAAAGGCAACCCGGGTTTAGGCTTCAATTGTTTTTCCAGATAATCAAACACTTGTGCAAGCTGTTCTTTTTTCTGCGCATAGTTTCGATTATTCTTAATGGCTTCATAACTACTATAAGAAACCAAGTCAACATTCACATTTGGTAGAATACTCTGCGCAATGCAGGCTTCTCCTTTTAGGCCTTTCAATACCAAGTTCACTTCAACATAATAGTAGAGTTCTACATTTTTTGCAGTTGATTGCTTTTTGGCATCATCAATTGCCCGCTGTCTTATTTGAAACCACTTAGTCATATTGTCAATATGTTCCTGAGTAGGTATAAAATTGCGGTTATAATTTGGATGCAATAGCCAATCTCCCTCCCAGTTACCAATTAAAAAAGTTTTACCAGATTGATTGTATTCATTTAGTAGATAAGAAGCAAATTCAAACATCTCATTATACAAGACCTTTTCTTGTTCAGCTGTAATCCCTTTTTTCCATTCAATACCCGTTAAACTATGTACCCAGGCAAAAATGTATTTAAAATCCATATCGAATACTTTGCGGTATTCAGGACTTGCTTTAAATAACTCTAATGTGGTTTTTACTTTAGCAGGAATCTCCAATTCGTAGGATTTTGGCGAATTGGGGCCCAATGATATTTTCAATACATTAGACCCCATCGCTCGTATTTGCTTTGCTTGCTCCAAAATCTTTGAATCGGTGGTGAATTTATATTTACCTCCGATGGCATTTGTTCCTAATACAAAATTGTAATCCGCCAAAGACATCATGCTATCATATGTTACCTGTTGTTGGCTGTGAACAGAAGAAAACAGAAATACCGCAATAACAAGTAAAAGAGATTTCATGGTTTTATTTTTTAACAGACAGTATTTGATTAACATTATAACCAGCTATTTTCAACTGCTCAAATTCCTTTTGGGTTTCCATTTCTAGGTACACAACTTTCTTTTCTTTAGGAAGTAACGTGAAATAACCTTCGGAGAAATATGCAGGTAATAAAATCTGACCTTTTGCATCCAGCATATCCAACTTAATTCCGATAGCAGGTTGATTAGACTTATTTTCCAATTCAATTTTGTAAACACTTTTATCCGCTGGCAAAAGCTTTACTTGAATATTAACCGGAGAAAGATTATTAAAGGCTTTGAAATGACCGACCGATTCATTGGCTTTCCAATACTCATTCACTGCAAGCTCTTTGCCTTGCTGATCTTTGATCCAAAGACGAACCAGGTAGTTATCTGGCAAAGCCATCTTCTCCAACTCAATCGTTAAAATATCTGTCTTTGCATTGGCTACAATATCCAATTTAATAGATTGGGTTTGTAATAACTTTCCATCAGTAGTATACACACCGTAACCAACGCTTGCCTGATTTACTGCCTTTAAAGAAGTATTGGCTACCACCACTTGATTATTGTTGATATTCAACTGAACATGCAAAGGTTCAGTTCCTTTTTTAGCCCCATAGTAAGACCCATGGGTTTGGAAATCCCAAGAATAAGTTTGCCAAATCATACTTGGCCATGCAGGATGACTCATCCATAACAGAACCCCACTAGCATTATTCCAAAGATTGGCATTCCATGCTTCAAAAATGGCACGATGACTTTCATAATTCACCAACTGAATTTTGCGGTTAAAATCATCCAAGTCTTTGGATGGACCGTACAAACTATCTGTTGTTCGCAAATACCCTTCTAAGTTTTGATTATTGACATGTAAATCATGATAGTGCCAAACATCATTGATAGGCCATTGGTCTTCGGGAGCAATGAATTTTCGGATTGTACTTGCTTCTGGAACAGAGAAAGTTCCAATCTCCGTTGAAAAGCCTTTACCATGTTTTAGAAAATAATCTTTGTTATTAATAAAAAAATGCCAGGGCCCACTATTGCGCAAATTCATTTCCCGTGAATTACCATGGTAATGTCTTGTACCATCTTCCATAGCAATTTGACTGGCTAATTCATTCTCTATACTTAAAGGTGCATAGCCTTCATTTCTTGGACACCACAATACAATAGAGGCATGATTTCGATATCTTTTTATAACATCCAAACTATTCGCTAATAATAAAGATTCATCCAGTGGATTCAAATTAAAACCCTCTGTGCTAATCCAGAAATCATTCCAAACCATCATGCCATATTCATCTGCTAAATCAAAAAATGCTGGTTCCGTATTTTGTCCCACCCAATTTCTGATCATATTAAAGTTGGCTTTCTGATGTAAGCGAAAAGCTGGTTCCAAATTTTCACGACTTACTTTCTTCATAGCATCGTCCAAACCCCAGTTACCTCCCTTACAAAAAACAGGTTTACCATTTACTTTTACAACTAGGAATGGATTCTCTTTATCAGATAAAGATTCTAGTTGATTGAGTGGTATATCTTCTCTAATAGTTGGAATAAATATTTTATTGTTGTGCTCTCTTCTATTTACAAAATCGAACAGCGGCTTACCCAATTGCATATCGGTTGGACTGTAAGCGAAACGTAGATTCTTCTGGCTTTTAGTATCGGCTAACATTTCATAAGAATACTCACGAATCCCAAAACGAATAGTTTTCACTTCTACAAGCCCTTTCGCATCCATCACTTTAATCGTAGCATTGTATAAGCTGGGTAACCCATAGCCATTGGGCCACCACAATCTGGGATTTTTAATTCGTAACTCCTGAAACTGCTGTGAAGTAAAAACAACAGGCAGAGTTTGTTTCGGCTGCAAAGTCATCTTTTGACTTACAGACACGCCTTCAAATGAAAACTGAACAGTGGCTTCCTGCGCTAGATCACTATTATTTACCAATCGAGTTTTCAAAGAAACCATTGCTACTGATGTATCGGGCAAGGGCAAATCCGTAATAATTTGGGGATCATCTGAAGTAATAACTCCTGTATAATACAATTGTACATCTTGCCAGATACCCATATTGCGGTCACGTATTCCCGGTATCCAATCCCAACCTTCTGTAGGAAAAAAAGAAGGGCCATCTAAAGTATGCTGTCCACCATTTTTACCCATACCCGATAAAGAAGATTGTTCATCTGGAATACCTGGATTTGGTGGGGGGATAATTTGAACTAATAAAACATTTCGTCCATTTTGTTTTAGATAAGCACTTACATTAAATAAGCCTCGAGTAAATGCACCGTTGATATCGCCTAGGAAATTTCCATTCAACCAAATCTTAGCCTTATAACTTATCCCATTAAATCGAAGCCAAGCCATTTTCCCGCTCTCAGATCTAGGACTTTCAAATGTTGTTCTGTACCACCAATCTCTTCTACATAAGGAATCAGTTATGGCTAAATTGTTCAATCCAAAATAAGGATCTGGATATTTACCAGCTGCTACTAAAGAAGTAAGGACCGTTCCAGGCACTACTGCATCGCTCCATCCCTTAGTACTGATGGCTTCTGAAAATACTTTTTCATTACCAATCAATAGAGACATATCATCTGTAAGCTCCCAGCCTTGATTAATTGTATAATACCCATTTCCAAGGGGATTTAAACTGCCTACTGCACTAGACCGCTGCTTTTCAATAGACTTTTGAAATGCAGCTTTCCCTTTAGGTAAAGTGGCCACTGATTGTTTTCTAGTCAATCCAAAATTGAGTTGCTTCTGTGCAATCAAATCAGATTGAGTCAAAATCAAACTTGCAAGTGATAACCCGATTTTAATAAAGCCCCTTGCTACCATAATCTCCTCTTTTTTCTGTGATAGGTTTTAAAGGAATATTTAGACCGCCAGTTTCTTCTAACCATTTCCATAATTCCTTCCGCATGCGAGCTATTTCGGGCTGCCAAGCTGGGTGTCTGTATAAATTTTTCTTCTCTTCAGGATCTGTCTTTAAATCATAGAATTCAGATACATCCCAAATGCCTGGATAAAATATAAACTTGTTTGACCCTTCTCTAACACCAAATGTGGTCGGTGTTTGTGGATAGGAAAACTCCCAGTAATACTCATAAAATGCTTTATTTCTCCAGTCTACTTTTTTATCTTTTAACAAAGGCAAGAAAGATTGTCCTTGCATATTAGCAGGCTTAGATACACCTGCTACTTCTAAAATTGTGGGGGCAATATCAACTCCTTGTATGATTTGATCTAATGGTTTTCCATTGTGTTCCATACCAGGCGCATACACTAATAAAGGTACTTTCTGACTTTCTTCATACATATTACGCTTGTCAATCAAGCCATGTTCTCCCATTAGAAACCCATTGTCGCCCATATAAATAATCATCGTATTATCCCCAATCCCCAACTCATCAACAGTCTTACGAATATTGGCTACACTCTCATCAATGGATAATAAGGTTTCGCAATAACGATAATAGAAATCATCAAACTGAACTCTCCCATCATACATAAAATCAATACCATGCCAACTATCGCGTTGGGCACGAACCCACTTAGGAATATCTTTCACATTGTAGTTGGTATCGTTCATAACCATTTCTGCAGTTGGACTTTTAGCAAGATCTCCATGCAACTTGCTCTTCTCGGTTGCAGTAAGATTAATTGTGGAAGGATAATCAATTTTATTGCCGTGGTATTTGTTGCGATGACGTTTTGCAGGCATGAATTCATCATGTACTCCTTTATGGGAAACGTACATGAAAAAAGGTTGTTGATTTTTTGTCTTCTCACGCATCCAACCATTGGCATGCTCTGTTAATAAATCGGTTATATACGTACTATCACTGTACTTAATTTGTTTACCATTGATATTGATCAACGGATTATAGTAAACCCCTTGGCCTCTAAAACTTTCCCAGTGATTGAACCCTTTTTGAGGATCATCTCCTGCATGTCCCATATGCCATTTTCCAAAAAAGGCAGTTTGGTAACCAACTTTTTGGAGGTATTCAGGAAAGAAATTCAAATTAGCTGGCAAGGGTGAAAAATTATCCACCACTTTATGCGTATGTGCATATTGTCCTGTAAGAATAGAAGCTCTTGATGGAGAACAGAGTGCAGTTGTTACAGTAGCATTCTTAATCCAAACTCCTTCTTTTGCCATTCTATCCATTGCTGGGGTTTCTAACCAAGGAACTTTTCCAGTAAAACCCATAAAATCAAAACGATGATCATCTGTTAAAATAAAGATGACATTCATGGGCTTTTTGGGATTATTGGAAGCGTTCAACTTAACCCCACAGATTAGAAAGAAGATGGCAATTAGTGCCATCTTCTTAAGCTTTAACCCAATAAACTTCATTTCCATATCCATTAAGTTTCAGATTGAATAAGACTAGTATCCAGGATTCTCCACTAAGCTTGGATTATCTGCAATCCTACCAATACCTAATGGTAAATAATAATGTCTAGGCTGGAAAACTCTGGTAGCACCCTCAGCATTCTTCAATGTGATGATATATTTTTTAGCATCATAATCATACACATAGTTCAAGCCCTGTAAACGCTTACCGTTTAGTGTAGCTTCAGCAATTCTCCATCTGCGTAAATCCCAATAACGATGTTCTTCAAAAGCCAATTCTACTTGTCTTTCTTGTCTAATAATGTTCTCTGTTAAAACTGTTCTTACAGGCATTTTAGCTCTTTGTCTAATTTGATTGTAAGCATTCAAGGCATCTGTATTTCTATTTAGATAAAAAGCAGCTTCTGTATAGTTTAACAAAATTTCTCCCAATCTAAACACAATAAAATCGGTACCAGACTGTGCACTTACTGCAGGAGTGAGTGCTTCATCACATCTCTTTCTTACATGAATACCAGTTTTTTGTGTATTCCTGTTCGGAGCTTTTGCAAAGAATCCATCAGGAAATTGTGGAGAAACAGAATTAGGAATCATGAAAGTTTCACTAGTACTAGTAACTCTTTGTCCACTCGCATTTCTATAAATAGTGCTTGAATGAAAGAATACTTTTTTCCCTTGCCAAATCTGTTCAGGATAAAACATTGATGCTTTAAATCGTGGATCTCTCATGCCAAATAATGAATCAATATCCCATAGGGTATTATTATTGAGTCTAGCTCTATTAATGACCCCAGATCTTCCGTCTTGATAATCAAATAAATCTGCAAATTCTAAGAACACATTGAAGTTAGAATTCCATCCAGATGTAAAGCCAGCAGGAGTACATAAGGCATCCCAAGAATGTCCTTTGTTTAATTTAGGATCCCATCTTACACCAAAAATAATTTCTGGGTTATTGTTTTCATCTGTAAACAACTGTGTAAAATTCTTTGTAGGATCTGCAGGCACTTTATTGTACAAACTAAATGCACTATTGTCCATTATTTTTTTTGATGCATCCAAAGAAGCAGTAAAATATTTGTCTGCATCAGCTGCTGGAATTCCCAACACACCATTTAAAGCAATGGTACCAAATTTTGCAATACTACCTGCATATAACATCGCACGGCTTTTCAATGCATATGCGGCAAATCGAGTAGGTCTACTGTAATCGTTACTAGTATACGATGCAGGCAACAAAGCAGCAATTTCATCCATTTCCTTGCCAATAAAATCATATACTTCTGCTTCTTTGTTTCGAACAGGATATAATTCCTCTTTAGGATCATTTAAGCTCAACACTTTCGTTATGATAGGTACACCACCAAAACGTTTCACCATTTGAAAATAAATAAATCCTCTCAGAAAACGTGCTTCACTAATTTTTTGATCCTTGTATGTTTGTTCAAACTTTGAGCTATTCACCCCTGCAATAAATTCATTGATTTGTCTAATTGCAGTGTATGCCCAATAGTCTAGCAAACCTGAACCAGTGTTATCATAAATCTTTATTGAAGCAATATATGGATCTTGCCAATCACCAAATGCACGACACTCTCCACCAGGACCAGCCAACAAACCCATATTAAAATTCTCCTGATTTCCTAATTCTTGAAACTTGGTTCTGTCATAGAGACTTAACAAATTGGCTTCAATTAAATTCTTATCGCTAAAAACAGCAGTTTCTGCAATCATATCCAAGGGCTGAATATCTAATACTTTGGAACAGCCCATCATTCCAATAAATATAAAAGCAATCAATATTTTTTTCATGACTTATGTTTTAAAATGATAATCTTACACCTCCAGAAATATTTTTATGAATTGGATAGTTTCTACCCTCACCACTTAAATTAGCATCAGGATCAAATGTGTTTTTATAAAATCCTAATCCACTGATAGTAATGAGGTTGGTAGCAGAAGCAAAAACTTGGAAATTTTTAAACCCTAGTTTTTTTACCCAATCACTTCCAATTGTATATGAAAGATTTACGTTACGTAAACGGATAAATGTTGCATCCTTCATCCAGAAATCTGAACGCTTGATATTATTAGGATTTAATCCCAAAGAAGCAGCTGGTAATTGTGCATTAGGATTGATATTACTTGTTGGATCTGCAGGATTTGGCTGCCAACGATATTTGTAATGATAATCGTAAGGAATTGACTCATTGGAAAACATAGATGCAGATGCTCCAGTTACATAAAAGTTAAAGCCAGTAGAACCTTGCCAAACCATTTCTAAAGAAAAACCTTTGTAAGTTGCTCCTGTAATTAAGCTATAGGTTATTTCAGGGAAAGTTCCTTTACCAATAACATCCTGATCGCGCCAATCTAATATTCCATCTTTATTTAAATCAATATAACGGATATCACCTGGTCTTAAACTTGAATTTCCTACACCGTCTTGATTAAACCCTAACTTATCAATTTCATCTTTAGACTTGAATATTCCATCTGATTTATATCCCCATGAAAGGTTAGAAGATTTTCCTGTTAATTGGTAAATTCTAATTTGATCAGGATCTGTATAAGCAGTTTCATCACGATAATCCCAGCGATTCTTTGTTAAAGTAAAAGTTGGCATAATTGAAAGCTGTACGCCTTTAATTTTAGGACGATAATCAATCATCAATTCAAAACCTCTGTTACTTTGTCTATTTAGATTCACAAGAGGAAGCGTTGCACCAAAAGTGGAAGGAACCGCTCTTTGTTGCGTAGCTAAAATTCCATCTCTTATTCTGTAAAATATATTTCCTTCAAAAACTAGTTTCCCTTTAAAGAAAGATAAGTCTATACCTAAGTTATAGTTGGTGATACTTTCCCAAGTGATATCAGGATTAGGAAGCCCTGTGGTACTGATGGTTTTATAATTGGTATTCCCAATGATAAATCCATTTGGATTAATATCATAACCAGTTAAGTAACTAAACTGACTGGTACCATCGTTTCCAGACTGACCATAGGAAAGCCTTAACTTACCATTGTATAACCACGAAGCAGCTTTATCCATGAATTTCTCTTTCGAAAAAACCCAACCAGCGGAGATTCCAGGGAAATAACCCCATCTTGAATTCTTGGGGAAATTAGCACTTGCATCTGCTCTTAAAATAATTTCTGCTAAATATTTGCCTTCATAATCATAGTTCAGCTTTCCAATATAAGCCACTCTAGACATTTGGCTCTGTGTTCCCGTATTCTCCTGAAAATCTTGACCTCCAGAAAATAATTGCTGAACAGTTGGGGATAATAAATCACGACGGAATGCCATCATTGAATTACCACCATTCTTCAATTGTTCGGCAATTGCCATACCACTAATACGGTGTTTACCAAACTCTCTATCATAATTCAATTTCAACATTGGATATACTTGGTAATACCTTGCATTCGTTTCTCGCAATGAGATAAAGTTTCCCATATTTGCCATGTAGGTATAGACCTTGGTATCATAGTCGTAATCATATACCTCAGCAGGAGTATTAAACACTTTTGTATAATCTGAAGATTGGCTTACTAATAAATCTGCGCCTACTTTCAATCCTTGAACAAAAGGAACTGAATAAGTTAATCCTACTTGTGCATTAAAGAAATTAGAGCTTGTTCTGTCATAGCCTTTACGGCTTGCATCTGTTCGTAAAATAGGATTTCGTCCTTGGAAACCTGTATACGCATTTCTTGTAGGATCAGGCAAGTAAGGGGAATATCTTGGCTGTGATGTTCCAAAATCAACCATTACATCTTCAATAGAGCCAACAGTTTGATCTTGTCCAAAACGATACTGCATGTCAAAACGCATTGAAAGGTTTTCAGCAATTTTTGCATCAACATTCAATCTGGCATTATATCTTTTGTAAAAATAATCTCTAGAAGTAAATACACTTTGTTGATCGGTCACACCCAGGGAACCAAAATATTTTAGATTAGCAGTTCCACCACTCACAGTAATACTTTGTTGCAACATAGGAGCACCGCCGCGGAATAATGCATCACGCCAATCATAAGATTTAAAGTTAGCTTCTGTTCCAGCTTTATATTTACCTACAACTTCTTCAGTAAATTCACCAGGATTTAAACCATAATTGAGTGCCGCTTCTCTGCGCAACTCAGCCCAGTCGCCAGCATTAACGGTATTTTGAAATGCAGAAGGCATTTGATAAGTAAATGTGCTAGAGTAATTAATTTGAGGTGCCCCTGTTTTACCGCGCTTGGTAGTAACAAGAATTACTCCATTTCCTGCTCTTGCACCATAAATAGCAGCAGATGCATCTTTGAGTATAGAGATGGATTCAATATCATTTGGATCTATGCGGTTAAAAGGTGTTGGCAATCCGTCTACAATAATCAATGCATTTCCATAACCTCTAATTTGTAAATTGGCATTGTCCGCACCAGGTAATGCATTTTCGGTTTTTGCAATTAAACCTGGAAGTCTGCCTATTAATAATTGAGAAGTATTTGGTGCTGGTGCAGATTGCAACGCTTTCGATCCCATTTGCGCAACAGCGCCTGTAACAGTGGCTTTTCTTTGAGAACCATATCCAACAACAATCACCTCCTGCTGCGCCATGTCTATTCTTTTTAATGCAACTCTAACAGTTGTCATTCCTTTTACATTCACTTCTCTATTTTCCATTCCAACAAAAGACACCACCAAAATCATAGATGAGTTGTCTGGCACAGTAATAGAGAATGCACCATTAGCATCAGCTGTAACGCCCTTGCCACTTCCTTTTACAGATATAGTAGCCCCATCTAATGGTAAACCTGCGTCATCTGTTACAACGCCTTTTAACTCCAAATCAGCTAAAGGCGTTTCCTTTTTAACTGTTGTAGATTCCTCAATTGGAGGCTTTTGTTTAATGACAATAGTATTCTCAATAATCGTATAGGTTAACGGAGTCTTTTGCAAACACTCCTGCAAAGCATTTTGCAAGGAAAGATTTTTGCCCTCAACAGTAACATTCCCTATTAGGTCTAAAAGTTCTGTAGTACAAATAAAATTAAAGCCAGTCTGCTTTTTAATTTCTTTCAGCACTTTTTGGAATGGCACATTTTTCAATGAGAGATTCACAGGCTGTGCATTGGTTTCGGCAAAGACCTGCAAGCAAGCAACAAAAATAAAAATGTTGATGAGCTTCATAATTAACAATGCGCGCTTAACCGTTGGAAAGGCCTTGTTAACTTTTCGATTTGGCCGAACATTTGAGGATGAGAATAGCATAATCGTTGTTTTGGGTTTATAGTTGATTGCCTTTTTATGGCATTACAATTAGTTGTTTACCTTCAATTTTAAATTTTACTGCACCAGTTTGTTGTAACATGGATAATACCTGTGAAAGATTTACATTTCTTGAAATGCTCCCTACAAAATGCTGTTGAATATTTCCTTTATAACTCACTTCAACATCATACCAGCGGGCTAATTGTCGCATAACAGCTTTTATATCCGCATTTTCAAATTGAAAATTGCCATCTTTCCAAGCAATAATCTCTTCAAGACTAATATCATTGGTAATGGAAATATTTCCAGAAGGCTTTAATTGCGCTTGTTGTCCGGGGGCTAAGAATTTAGCCCCAGTTGCAGTTTGCACTTTAACCTTCCCTTCTAAGAGTGTGGTATTAATAGACGCTTCGTCTTCATATCCGTTCACATTAAAATGTGTACCCAGCACTTCAACTTCCATGTTGTTAAGATGAACTTTAAAAGGCTTAGTAGCATCTTTTGCTATTTCAAAATAAGCTTCTCCAGATATTTCAACCTTACGCTCGTCTCCTGTAAATACAACCGGATATTTTAATGAGGAAGCTGCATTTAACCAAACTTTACTTCCATCTGGTAATGTGATTTTAAATTGACCGCCCCTAGGAGTTTGCAATAAATTATAGGACACTTCATTGGCTATTGCAGTTGCAGCACTATATTCAATTTGGCCGTCATTTTTCTTGACAATACTAGTATTACCTTGTTTGGCAAGTACCCCATTTCCAGCACTATCCAAAATAATGGTGCTACCATCCGATAAGGTTAAAACAGCTTTGTCGCCTCCTGGCAGTCTGTCCTGCTTAGGTTGCTGTTTGTTTGTTTGAGTATATATTTCTTTTTGATTGTTGGTGATAGAGAACACTATGGTGGTAGCAACAACCAAGAATACAGCGGCAGCTGCAATCCACCTATATCTTTTGAAAAATATTGGACCTTCGTTGATTTTGGGTGACTGAGTAATCTGTTCAATTTTGTCTAAACCTAATTGCATTTTTTTCTCCCACTCAGAAGGCGGAATGATTGAATCGGATTGTTTTACTGATTGCCAAAGCACAAACAACTCTTCATCTAATGTTTCCTCATTAGTTGAAGCATTTAATAAAAGCCATAGCTCGTTGTATTCATCTGGAGAAATTTGATTCTCTAGGTATTTATGTATCAGCTTTTTTAAGGCTTCTTTATTTTGACTCATTTGGCTTATTAAGTAGGATTATTAAAGTGTGCCTAATACCTGTATGGCTTTAGTACTAAATTGATCAGCTGTAGGGTATTGACTATTTTTCTGAAACTCTTCTTTCAGATAAGTGTTCATTGCTTTATAAAAATTTTGATGCAAGTAATATTGCTTTGTTTTTACCCCAGCTTCGTTAATCAAAGACATTTGCTTTGATACACCATTTTCATATTCATTGTTATACATCTGCCAATGTAAAATGAAAGGTAGTTTGAGTTCAAAACCAATTTTCATGATTTCTTTGGTTTCTTCATATTGCTTTTGAAGCGTTTCTGGTTTGGTAGCATTCGCTTGATAACCGTACTCCCCAATTAATACTCTTCTAGAAAAAGGTATACCAGATTTAGGTTTAAGCTGCCCCTCTAAGTATTTAAAAATATTATCTAAATCAATCTTCTTTTGGGCATAGGTTTTATCCTTGATGGCTTCATAGCTAGAATAAGAAACTAAATCAACATCTACATTAGGTAATACACTACTAGCAACAGCAGGCTCTCCATTCATTGCTTTTAAAACTAAGTTAGCTTCTATATAATGGAACAAGGAAACATTGGTAGATGCAGAAGCTTTCTTAGCATCATCAATAGCTCTTTGTCTTACTTGAAACCATTTGGTCATATTTGAAATAAATGTTGGAGAGGGAGTAACAGTTCTATCGTAATTGGGTATCAAAAGCCAATCCCCCTCCCAGTTACCAATAAAAAAGGTTTTCCCAGAATTATTATATGTAGTAAGAATATGAGAAGCAAATTCATACATTTCATCATAAATGATCTTTTCACTGGCGGGGCTCATATCGTTCTTCCAGTCTACATTTGTTAAAGTATGTACCCAGAAAAATATATACTTGAAATCCATATTGCAGACTTCTTTGTAAGGAAGATTATTCTTAAAAAGTGATACGGTATTGGTACTCTTGATTACCTCATTAATACCATAGATTTCTGGGGAATTTTTTCCCAAGGTTATCTTGAGGATATTGGAGCCCATTTCCCGAATCTTCTTGGCTTGTTCAACCAGTTTATTCTCGGAAGTAAACTGATAGCTTCCTGAAATAGCATGGGTACCCAACACAAAATTATATGGCGCTAAAGCAAGGGTTTCAGTAGTTGGGGGCGTAACCGGGGTAGTAGAATTGGGAGCGTCTGTCTTTTTACAAGAATATAAAAAGATGGCACCCAAAAGCAGTACCTGAAGTGGCAATAATCGCTTTTTTGTATACATATGGCTCGTTCGTATAAGCTAAGACGAGTAAAAAGAGATTATGTACTAATGCACTACAAAAATTTTTCAAAAAAACTTACTGGAATGAGAATTAGCGCGTTATTCTTACGTAGATGCTCCCTAATGAACTCTACAGATGCGGCTAGGTGATTTCGAACTGTATTAGTAGATAAATGTAAAGTTTCAGCTATTTCAGCATAGCTTAAGCCTTCATTTTGCCTTAATTCAAATACCTTCCTGCGCTGAGGAGACAATTGATCAATGGCCTCCCGTATAAGGGCTTCGAGGTTATGCTGGTGCAAACGGGCATCAGCACTATCAGGTGTAGTAATATCTGTAATAGCTTCCCAAACTGCTTCTTGCAAAATGGGGCTACGTTTGGCAGCTCTAAAAAAGTCAATGGCTTTATTATAAGCTACACTATATAAAAATGATTCTAATTTTTTAATTTCGGTAATGGCATCTCTTCCATGCCATAATTTTAAGAAAACATCCAATACAATTTCTTCTGCAATTTCCTTTGATTTGGAGACCTTATAGAGATAATTGAATAGCTGATTGCGATACCGCTGAAAGATGAGGTTAAAATAAAATTCATCCCCCTCCTGTATTTTAATCAGGCAGAATTCATCACTATACATATTAGCAAAGTCAGTCATTGGCAGTAGCAACCCTTTCCGCGTCTGTTCAAAAGTAAAGGAAATGTTATGATTTTGAAAGATTTAAACCATATGAAGAAAATTTTTACTTTGTCATTCTCTAGTAATGAACTTCTTTATTCTTTTCCAGAAACCAGACTTATATTCAGAAGCCATATTGTCTTCGGTGATTAACCAAAAGTTTTGTTTCAACAATGAATCTCTAAACATCGGCAGTTCCGCATTCACTAATCTAGTTTGAATAATTCTAGTGGAATCATTTTTTTCAAATACAGGCGCAGCATGTCTAAAAAAGTATGGATAGTTTTTTGTCCGTTCTTCTTTATCCATATCAAAAGGAGAATCACTGGCAGCCACAAAATTAGAAACTGATGTAATATATTTAAACGAGTGCGCAGCTGTAAATAGTACATCTTTAGACCATGTTGTATTCCAATACATCACCCCTTTTTTGTTCAAATGGGTTTTAGCCATATTCAAGAATTCTAGAGACAACAAATTGGTGCTGTGTTCACGCCAATGAAAAGTGGTATTCATTACAATAAAATCAAATTTCGCATTTGGATTACGACGCATCCAACGCCTACCATCATCTATGATGATCTTAACTTTTGGGTTGTTTAATAGAGAAGCAATTTCATTATACTTTTTAATCAAATTAATGTACCCAGGTTGAATTTCAACAATAGTGAGGCTGTCGACCAATTGGTAATTGGCCAATACCTGAGCCCATGATCCTGTTGATAGTCCAATCATTAAAACCTTTGCAGGCTTTCGATGCAAAGACCCAATCATGTAACACCTTGTTATACCATTTATTTTATTTTCAGGATCTGTATTCACATCGCCATCATATGCGCCACCACCAAAAAAAACATCTGCACTATCTGGTCTTGGCAACACAGTGATTATTCCTTGCCTGCTGTGCTCCATATACCTAAAATTAGTCCACTCAGAAAATGAACTACCAAAATGCAACCGCTCCATCATCTTAGAGAGCACCAACCAATAACCCACGGGTATGAACAGCATCACGGTCATCACTAAAATTGAATCTTTCCATCTTTTTTTCCTCTCAGCTGCATTCCCATTAATAATAATAAATGCCAATAAAAGGGCAGCTCCACTCATAATACAAATTGTTAACTCCGGGCTTAAGTAGTCCATCAATATGTATCCAGTAAAAAGAGGGCCTGCTGTAGAACCAATAATATTCCCTGCATAAATCCAAGAAGTTTCCTGTCCAACAGTTGCTTCCTTATCGCTAACTGCCAGTTTACATAAAACTGGGAAAACAGCTCCGAGATAATAAGAAACCACCACTACTTGAACATACAATAATCCCACAAAAGCATCATGTACTTTCATCCAAAGCAAAATAACAATCAGGCCAAAAAAATTAATTGCTGCTCCTAATGTTAGTAATTCTGGTAATACATTAGGATTACCATTCACTGCTGTATTTGATTTCTTATAACCATACTTAGACCCCAGTGCAATTCCAATTAATACCAAACCCAGCACTGCGCCAAAGATTCCTGCATGACCTCTCGTGATGTAAGAAATCATTTCCACCCACATGATTTCCATGCTTACACTAATAAAACTGGTAAGTCCAGCAATTAATATGGCTAAACGTAACCTCATTTTATTTTTTATTTAGATAGAAAAAAGATAGAATGGCAACTGCAAAATTGATGCAAGCCGCCACTATTAATACTTGTGAGAGTGTTAGAAAGACAAATAAAAATCCCACTGTTAAAAAGCATGCAATGGCCGAGCCCAGGGTATTGATATAATATAATTTACTTACACTTTCTTCTACTGATTTATTCAACTTAAAAACAAAGGCAACTAATATAGGAAAAGTTGCGCCCATTGCTAAAGTTGGAATACATAAAAGCATAAATATGATTAGAGGTAAAGCCGCATCATTATAGTTTACAAAAGCTTTGCTTATAGTTGAAATCAGGAATTTGCTATTCATTCCAAAAAGTCCGATGGCAATTTCAATGGTAACAAAAAGCTGAATCAGAATATGGTTGTATTTGCGAGATAAATAGCCTCCGAACAAAGATCCCAAGCCTAAACCAAACATAAAAACAGAAACAATAATGGTGATGGCTTCAATATTGGTTCCAAAACTTGCAAATAACAATCTCTGCCATACAATTTGATATATGATTGCAGCGAACCCAGAAAAAAAGAATAACCTAATAATTGATTTAGGAACAGTTGTAGCTTTTGGTAATACAGTCATAAAAGTCAAGGAAGATAAAATTAATATCAATAGTACATTAGAAATCAGACTCAATTTATAACTGATATGTAATGATTTAATCTTTTTTTAATCCGAAAAATTGTAGATTACTGCCGGAATCTTGATTTATTTTAATCTCAACCAGTCTTATTGTGAAAAAAACTCGCATTATTTTAGCCGCGTTGGTGATTTTTGCAGCTGTAGCAGTTACTGCAGCCGACTCTAGCAATAGAGTGAAAATCTACCACAAGGGTTCACTAATTGAAGTAGCACCTCAAGCCGTTTCTGCACACTTATCTCATGGAGATACGGTTTTTGGCGACAACGGTTCTTCTTCATCTAGCGCATTTTAATTTAATCGTTGGTAAACTGAAAATCTTTTAAACTCCTTGTCTAATATTGACGAGGAGTTTTTTTATTGGTGTTAACCAATTAATCATACACATTGAGGTAAAACTGTTGGGGATCATAAATAGTACCACTAAAAAATATCCGCTGCGTTTTATTCCATTTTTTAAAAAAGCCATCCCCATATAATTTATTCACTTGAGTTGGATCATATCCCATTAACGTTAATGTACTAGGGAAAATTGAAAAATGAGTGAGCCGATTTTTGTTTTCTGCTGCAAATTGGAAAAGCGCTGGATGACTAGAATCTGAAAAAACTAAAAAAGGAACAGCAGCTCTTGCAGGAAGGGGATTCAATGGACCTGTATCTTGAACTGGCCTACCTTTTTCTAATAATGAAACACCATGATCAGAAGTATAAATAATGATGGTGTTTTTATTAAGGGTTATCGGAAAAAGCTTTCTAAAAAACTCGTCTACACTCCAATTAATGCAATTGGCATAGGTATTTCTAAGTGTAACTGAATCAGTCCAAGCTTCTCCCCCTTTATAACTTGGCTTAAATATATCTCTCGATTTAGGGTAAAAATTATTATACGCAAAATGACAACCCGCTTTATTGATATAGGTAAAAGTAGGTTCGTTTTTCTCCAATATATGTTTTACATAATTCACTATAGTTGAATCAACCTCTGGCCATGTAATGCCTGGGTGTTTTTTATGAATTTGAATTGGATGATCTATAAAATCGTAATCATAATGCGTCATTCCATTCGAAGGAATAGAAGATCTGTTTTGGCCATCAATAAAATAGGTATTGAATCCTGCTTGTTTACAGTATTGAAAAATATTAGGATTAGTACCAAAATTCAAATCAATATCAGGCAATTGATTTAACCTTAATCCACTTTGCAGCACCATATTACTTCCCAAGCTGTACTGAGAAGCCGAAGTCATTATTCCATAATTGTAATAATGTTTTTGAATGCTATCTAAAAATGGAGTGGTGGATTTTGAAGGATTATTGATACCTAACATATCTCCTCGTACACTTTCATCAATTATCCATATAATATGTTGATACATTCCCTTGGTTGCTGGTTGAATAAAAGGTGGTTTTCTAGGGCCAAACCTTGGAATTGAAATAAATGCATCCACTGCTATGATGGGCACATTAAAAACAGTAGGAAAAATGGTATGCCATGATTTGGATGAGTAATTCACTTTAACCGAATAAGCAATAAAAACCAAGGGAACCAATATATACCTATTGTCTAATTGTGGCATCCACTTAAAAGCAATGTAACTTATCAATCCAGTTAAAAGAAATGCAAGACCAATCCCTTGCAAATACTGGTAAAAAAAAGCACTAATCGCTTCGCCAGCAAACTGTATCTCCGTAAACAAAATATTGGCTTCTACTTTACTAAAGCTATTACCATGTGCAAACTCCATTCCGAATGATATGGCGAGTGTTACAAAAAATAATAGCGAGAATAAGATTCGAATCCATTTACTTTTTACGGTAAAGTAGATTAAACAACTCAACAATAATCCAATATAGTTGGCATAAAATACCAGTTGGTAAACAATGGGTCTGCCGTCTAATCGTTGGGGTATGTCAAAAAAAAGCCGGTGGTCTACCAGCATGAAAATGAGCAACAACAATATGGTAAAGAGAACTGACTTAAATAAATTACTCATTGATAATGGCTTATTTCAAAACATCAGCCACTCTAAATTTGACTATTTTTTTGATTAAAGCCAAAGGTAATTTTTGGTTGATGGGAAATTGTATAGCTCCTTTTGAGGTTTTAAAGGGAATTAATTCTTCTTTAAAATGAACAATTGGTTTTGGAGTGGGATAAAATCCAATATGATTTTTGTATGCAGCATAATACACCAGTACTTTATTTAGCTTGAAAGCAGGCATGCCATAACTGATTGTTTCTGTTGCCTTAGGGGCAGCCTGTAAAATAGCTTGCCTCAGTTGCTGTAATAAATCCTGTATCTCTTGGGGATATGATTGATGGTATTCATCAATTGTGGTAATCATAGTTTATACTTTTCTCTAATTTCCTTTTGCAATGCAATACAGTTTGTTAAGCATTTTTCAGCTAAGAAATAGCTCCTGTTAGCCCCCCCTTTCATAAATTGAACTTTAATAATCAATTTATTTATGTCATTTTGATTAGTATTAATTAACTGCGGATTATTGGTTGGTTTAACTAAGTTGTTCTGTAGATCAAGCATGCTATAAAAAACTGCTCCATCAAAAATGGATTCCAAAGATTCGCGATAATCTGCGTTGACGTCCCTCCATTCTTCTAATCCATAAATTAATTCTCTGGTTTGATTTTCATATGATCCAATTTGTTTAACAATATTGGCATCATGTATAAGTCTAAAATTACCAGAATATTTTAGTTGGAGTATGGAAGCATCCGAGGGAAAATAAGTTGGGGCTCTAACGATACGACGAGCGTGGTAATACAATTCATTCCCCTTGATTACACTCTCCTTATTAATGAGTATTTGTAACATAGTATCGATTCGTTCATTCCTGTTTTTGGTATCCCCTAAGTATTTAATCAGATTAATAGAGTCCTTTGCTAAATCTTGCATTAAATGACTGACGTATTTTTTTTCTCGTTGGTTCTCGATATAATGCTCTAACTGCAACTCTGCCAAGAATCCGCAGAACACCGCTAAAAAGAGCATAAAAAATTCCCAGAAAAAAGATTTCCATGTTTTCTTTCCGTGGTCGTGATGGGCATGGTGATGTACTTCCATAGTTTCAGATGGTTCAGTGGATTCAATTGGGGTTTTAGATTCAGGAGAATTGTCGAAGATTTCTTCTTCGGGTTGCTGTTCCATTTAGCAGATTATTATTTTACAATTTAAGTAAAATATTGATTCAAGAAGAGGCCCTATATTCGGGATTTGGCCCTTTTGAAATTATGTTATAAATAACTTAGCCACCATTTGTCTTTATTATTTTTCTTATAGTTATCAAAGGCCTTACATAATGGGTATAGTGAAACAATTATACAAACCCATATAAAACATGCTACAGGTAAGCTATACCCAAAGCCTTTTAAATTCATATCAAATGAATCCTGAATCATGATTTTCCAACCATATCCTGTTATTTCAGCTAAAATCATAGCCAACAAATGAATGGCATATAAATGAATGATATAATAAAAGAAAGGGACCCTACCAAAAACCAAAAAGAAGTCAACTACTTTACCTTTTAATTTTTCTGAATTAGCTAAAAATAGAAATGCGAAACTAAGAGTCACCAGCAAAAACAAAAGTGAAGGAGGATATTTATTCACATTCATAAATGACATGACTGTTTTTGTAGTTGTATCAAACAACTTCCATTTTGTAAAATCTCCATAAAGATTTGAAAAGCGTAACACAAAAAATACCAGTAATGATAGTAAGCCAATTCGATTGAACAATTTCTTTCTTTTGCTTGCATCAAAATTTTTCGAATAAAAGCATCCAAAATAATATCCCAAAGACATTACACCCAACCAAGGTATTAGTGGATAAATAATATTAACTGTTAAGTTATCAGACAGTTTATAAAAGCTATACTCGTGAAATATACTCCATAAAATATTTTGATCAAAATGTACATTGTCCAATAAGTTATGACCTCCAATCATTAATAAAGAAAATACAAGAATTCCGTTTTTCGGCAATTTGATGATAAAAGCCAAAGCAATCATGCTAAACCCAAGTGACGAAATGGTTGCAAAATCTATATTTCTAAAGTAGACATCAAAATACCATGCAAATCGAACAATAGTCCATTCAATAAAAACCAACCAAATACCTCTTTTCAGCAAAAAAGCAGTTAATTCACTTTTAGATTTTTTAATT
Source organism: Synechococcus sp. UW140 (assembly GCA_943371295.1). Classification (GTDB taxonomy): domain Bacteria; phylum Bacteroidota; class Bacteroidia; order Chitinophagales; family Chitinophagaceae; genus Sediminibacterium. Next base: position 32,570 of record CALRUG020000004.1, read on the forward strand.
CCAATTAAATAGGCAGAAATGCCCGCCAAGAAAGAAAATGCTGGCGCACAAAAGTGTGTTATCCATCTAGTAATATATGCTCCAACTGTTACATTTTCTGGATTGGTCATATCAAACAAATTGGGAGCCTTGTAAAAAAAATCTTTAGTATGATCCAGTGCCATTAAAACCATTACTAGCCCTTTCAAAAGATCGAGTGAATCAATTCTGTTTTTGGACAAAGTATCCATGTTCAGTGTTTTTATTTTTCTAATGATTGCAATTTTTTTCTTGATTCTTCATTTTCAGGATTAATTACTTATTTAAATCCCCGGTAACAACTCCTTTATTCAACTCAAATCGATCACCTACAGATCCTACCACACAATTGCCCCTTTGCAAACCTGTGAGGCTTCTAATTTGATACACAGGTTCAATCCCTGTGCAATGGGCACCTATAAAATATTGAATTCCAGCTTTTTTTAATTGCGCTGATGTCCATTTTAATTGTTTATCATTTGTATTCAATAAATGAAAACCTCCAATAGCAGCAATTACTTTCTTATTAGGTAGGTTTTTATTGATATGAGCAATTGTATTGACTAAGCCAGAATGCCCACAACCAGAAATTAAGATTAATCCCTTACTAGTAGAAATCACCAAAGACATATCATCTGGTATATTATCTTCTTGTAGCTGATTATTTTTATCTAATCGTTTATTTGCTCTATAATAATTCTTTTCGTCAAAGATTCTTGGCACATTGCCAGTTAAATAGATCCCAGGAAAAATCTCATCAAATCCTTGATGCTGAATAATTTTACCCCCAGTCAAAACATAGTCTATAGAGTCCTTCCGTCGGCTTTTGCTTTCTTTTGAATTATTAGGAAATCGAATGTCAAAAAATCCATTTGCAACATGTGTATTAGATAAAGCATTTACTTGTAACTGTTTCACTTCATTTCTTAATGGCATCCAACCAGATGTATGATCATCATGCCAATGACTTAGAATTAATGTAGAAACTTTTGACAAATCAACTTTTAATTCTTTTGAATTTTCCGAAACCGTTGTTTTTCTACCTCCAGCATCAAACAGAATTTTGATTGAATCTACCTCAACAAGAGCAGAAAAACCCCATTCACCTATTCCCTCTTGGGCCAACATAGTACTAAGGATAGTTACTTTAACATCATTTATAGAATGGGGTTGAGCCTTAATAATCTTACTAAGAGACAAGACTAAAAAAAAGAAGAAGCAGATTTTTTTCATAAAAATATATTTTGGGGCATTACCCCTTTATTTTTTTTAATAACCATAATAAAAATCCAAATATCAACCCTGAAATCAGTCCTGCAATTAACCCTGTAATTATGGCTTTAAACATATCATCTCTAGAAAAGTCATCAAGAGAAAAAAGATTTCTAAGTATAAAAAAAACACTCATCCCAATTCCAAAGATGAGTCCTGATTGTATTGGTCTTTCTTTATTCATATAAGTACCCTTATTTTATTTTTTTGGGAATTGAAAGTGATTTCCAATTCCTGTTGAGACACATTTTACCAATAAATACAATCTGTCCTACATGATATGGATAGTGAGCCAATTGTCGGTTAATTGCAGCTGTTACAGTGAGTGGCTGCTGTCTAATAAAAATAACTCTGTTAAGATCTTCTACTGTTAATTGATCAAGTACTTTATAGAGACATTCCCATCCAGCCTCCCATTTTGAAAGCAAGTCTGCTTTTGTAAATACAGCATCTTCAAACTCTTCATCCCTCATTCGCCATTCTTTCTCTCCATCAGTAGTGAAGAAGTCGGTCCATCTTGATTGCATATTTCCCGTCATATGATTTACAATCGTAGCTATTGAATTACTCTCTTCATTGTATTTCCAAAATAATTGTTCATCAGAAAGTTGATGAAAAGTTTTTTCAGCTAATTGCTTGTAATATTCAAATTGTTGCTTAGCGCTCTTTATGAATTCGTTTTGCATATAAAAAGTGAAATAATTGAATCAGGAATAATATTGAATTTTTTGATTGAATCAAGAATTTTTCTTTAGGTTGACAAAAGGGCTTTTTAGTAAAAACCAAAACCCCTGTCTTTCAGGTTTATCAAACTCTGCAAGCCCAAATTTAATTTCGGAAACTGGTATTTGCCTAAATGTCTTAAATAGCTTATCCCAAAAAATAAAAATCAGCCCATAATTTGAATCTGTAAATTCTTGACTCTGGTGATGATGGATTTTATGAAAATTCGGGGAAACTATTAATTTTCCTAAAATACGATCAAACCAAATGGGCATAATAAAATTGGTATGATGCAATACTAAAAGGGGTATATACAAAACCAGCCAAAAAATTAAAATCGATCCATCTAGTCCAAATATGAAAGCGGCTATCACTCCTGATAAATTATCAGTAAAAGCGTCCAAAGGATGAAAACGATAAGTAGTAGTACTATCCATAATTGTATCACTATGATGCACTCTATGCAAGCGCCAAAATATTTCCCAGGTATGATTCAATCGATGAGCCCAATAATTAACAAAATCAATACAAAAAACCCCTACAACTATTTTCAAATAATAAGGTGCTTGAATCATATTAAATAGGCCAAATTTATTTGATTGAGCCCAATTCAAAATACGAATAACCAAAGTGGCTAAAAACAGGTTCAACACTAAATATCCTGCTTGAAGCAATAGGTTATTGAATAAATGTGGTGTCCTTTTAATAAGGGATGAAACGTTTGTAAATAATTGCTCTGCTGAAAAAAGAACAGCTAATATTAACGCCATTAGAATATCAGGGTTAATATTTGTTAAATATGTAAATAATTTTTCCATTATAAATTAAGTTCGGTTTTTGGCTGTTATTTTAGAATGCTAAGAACCATTCGCAAAATTTCACCCACCATTGATATTTGTAAAAATTTAAAACTGAAAAGTGATAACTAAGTAATAACAGCATAACAAAGGGGAATATGTTCCAACGCTTATGAGATATCCAATCCCAGATACATAAAATTAAAAGTAAGATATCCGCCAACACAAACCCATATATAGGCACCATCGGTTGGCCATCTAAAGAAGGAAGATGGTTTAATAAAGAGGGAAAAAAAATACTAATTATTCGGTCGGTAATTGGAGGAAACATTGGAAATACGGTACAAAGCATATATCGTGCATGAATGGTCCCTTTTCCCTTATGATAAATAGCTAACCCATATAAAATCAAAAATACCAATAGTGCATTGAGTACAAGCGCAACACCAAAACGGTCTAAATTGCTCGGATCAATTTTACCATAGAACCTATATTTAAATAGATCGATTGTTGTAAAAACAAGTAGAGGTACTAGGAAATAAGAAAACTTCCCAATCTTTTTATGAATTTGTACTTTTTTATTTCTAATTAAGTAAGGCTGAACAATTAATAATAGGCACCATAAAATTAATGCAACCCCATGTAAGTGCATTCGATAATTTTCTTGTTCCAAAAATTTAGTGAAATAAGTTACCCAAAAACCCCAAAGCATAAATATAAAAAAGACTATAAAGTATATGTAACTAGCTTTAAAGAGCGATTTTTCAAGTTTTAATTTATTTTCCATTTTTTCTCAATTAAAAAAATTTTAGCTGCTGCTAACTGCCTCGTTTCTCTTACTCACAAAGTACATTTCAATTTCACCCTTCCCTTTCGCTTGAATTTTACCCCTACTAATAAAACTGAAATCAGGATTGTTTTTCAAAAGCTCGAAAGTAATTTGACTGATATTCACTTTGCCCACTTCACCTGCACTTTCCATTCGAGCAGCGGTATTTACGGTGTCGCCCCAAATATCATACTGGAATTTTTTAACACCCACAATACCTGCTACCACTGGTCCAGTATGTATACCGACACGCATCTCGAAAGCGGGTTTATTTTTGGCATTCATTTCAGCTTTACGGTTGCTAATGAACGACTGCATTTCTAAAGCAGCTAATACTGTGTTTTTTATTGAATCATTTGTCGGTATAGGCAAACCACCCGCTGCCATATAGGCATCCCCAATGGTTTTTATTTTCTCAATACCGTATTTTTCCATGATGGCATCAAAAGCTTCAAAGCAAACATTTATTTCATCCACCAAAACAGTAGCACTTAGTTTGGCGCTTTGCTCGGTAAAACCTTTAAAATCAGTAAATAGAATACTAATCGAATCAAAATTTCGTGCTTCTGCTTTTCCCTTTTGCTTAAGTTCTTCTGCAATATCTGCAGGTAGTATGTTAAGTAGCAGATTTTCTGAGCGGTCTTTTTCTACTTGCAGTATCGCCCTTGAATTGCGCATATAGCGCCAACGACTAAATAAGCCGCCCGATAAAAGTAGAAACAGTAATCCAGCAGCTGCTAAATAATTTCTAGTTTGATTTTTTTGACGAACTTCTTCTTTGTGTGCTTCATCAATCAAACGATCTTCTTCAGCCTTAGCGATGCTATCTTGTAACATTACTTTGGTAAACTCCATTTGTTGGAGTTGTTTAGCTGTTTCTTCCGAATGCAAGCTATCACTTATTGCATTCATTTTCTCTAGATAAAGTAAAGCTTGATTGCCCTTGCCAATTGCCTTGTAGGCATCGTAAAGACATTGACAAGCATTTTTCTGTTGTTCTAATACACTTATAGACAAAGCTAGCTCATACCCTTTTTCGCAATAAATTAGGGCTTTTGAATTATCACCTTGTGCTTTGTAAATAAGCCCAATATTATTAAGCGAAAGTGCTATTCCATTTTGGTCGCCCAGTTGTTCTTTAATCTTTAAGCTACGGTTGAAATAGTCTAAAGCTTTGGTATAGTCTCCTTGATCTTTGTGTATAAGCCCAATATTATTATATGAAGTGGATATAACTTTTTGATCGCTCTGTTGCTCTCTTATTTTTAAGCTTCGTGTGTAATAGTCAAGAGCTTTAGAATAATCATTTTGAATATGGTAAATTTCACCAATATTATTGAGAAAACCAGCAATTCCCTTTTTATCACCTAGTTGCTCTTTAATTTTTAACCCTTTAGAATAATAGTCTAAAGCTTTGGGATAATCAGCTTGAAAATGGTAAATGATTCCTATATTATTAAGTAAACTAGAAATTCCCAATTGGTCTCCCTGTTGTTCAGAAATTTTTAAGCTACGAGTGTAATAGTCCAGGGCTTTAGGATAAAGGCCTTGCACATTATACACACTCCCAATATTACTAAGCAATTTTCCTATTGCTAGTTGATCCCCCAATTGTTCAGAAATTTTTAAACTGCTGCTGTAATAGTCTAGTGCTTTGGGATAATCCCCTTTAACCCAATATGAAACTCCTATGGTTCTAAGACCTAAAGCTTGTGCGTTGAGGTTAGACTTTTTTTTCCCGAATGCAATTAACTCATTGCCCAGAATGGCAGCAGTATCTGGTTTAGAATATAGAAAGCCAAATTGGATGTAGCTATTAAATGCTTTTGCCCTTACTGAATCAGCTTTTGCAGGGTCTATCCAAATTATATAAAGTGAATCAAGATTGGGTTGTTGCGTTAGTGCAGGTGTAGTAAAGCATAAAACCAATAATAAAAATAATATAGGTTTTAATTTATTCATGATTTGTTTATGAATGTTCAATTGTATAATATCTCGTTATTACTCCACCATCATTGCTTCCTCTTCTGCAAAAATGTATTTATTGAACCATTGCCAATTGTGCCAAACTGCAGCCAAGCGCTCTTTGGGTTTATTGATGCCGTGTCCAAATCCTTTATACACAACTAGTTTTGATGGTATCCCTCTATCTTGTAATCCGCGGTATAATTCATAAGCATTTGGAATTGGTACTCGTTTATCAAACTCTCCATGTTGAATCAAGGTTGGTGTACTGGCTTTGTTGATATTTGTCATTGGTGAAGTTTTAAGATAGATATCCATATTACTCCAAGGTGTAGCTTCTAAGTATTGCCTTGTAAATGGAGTGACGTCTGTGCTTACATAATAAGTTACCCAATTAGAAATGCCAGCTCCAACAGAAATAGCTTTGAATATATTGGTATTGGTAGTAAGAAAAGCAGAGATATACCCGCCCTGACTCCATCCCATACTACCCATTCTTGAAGTGTCAATAAAGCCTTTACTATTGAGATAATCAATTCCACTCATGACATCCCACATATCGCCAACACCCAAATTGCGAACATTTAATGACCTGAATTTTTCTCCGTAACCAGCACTACCCCTATAATTAACACGAAGTACCACTGCACCTTTCTCTACCCAATGCATGATCGGATAAACTGAACCAGGAGCGAGTTCAGGAAAATCGGTACCTGTAGGCCCACCATGAATCACCACTAACAGCGGATATTTTTTTTGGGGATCAAAGTTCTTGGGCTTCAATAAAATTCCTTCAATGGAAGCGCCGTCCTTGCTTTTCCATTGAATCACTTCGTTTATGGGTGTATTCCAATTAGCAACCTGGGCAGTATTATTGCTAATCATTTTGAGAGGATCATTCATACGCCCTAGATACACTTCGTTCAATCCATCGTGCTTTCTACCTAGTACAGCAATCATATCAGTATTCTTACTGAAAGACACTGTTCCTATCAAATCAAGCGGCATATTGACCGATTTTGATTTTCCTGTTTTTGTGTCAACAGTATAAATTTTCGATTTGGTTCTTTCTAACGCCGAAACAAAAAGCCCTTTGGCATTCCAGTCTACAACTGATTTATTTTCGTCAATATCAGTGGCAATTTCCGTGCTTTTCTTCGTTACCATATCATAAATAAAGAGTCGATTATTTTTATAAAATTGCGAAATGGAATCATTCACCGTACTAGTGTAAACAAATGCAGTTCCTTCGGGATTATATTTAATATAAAAGTCGGCAGCTGGGTTTGCAATCAGTGGTGTAATTTTTTTATCAGATATATTGATTGAAACAATATCAGTACTTATTCCAGAATTTATTAATGGATCTCGCTGGCGATTAAAGATGATGCTCTTGCCATCGGGACTCCAATCGAAACCACTCACATTAAAATTACCTTCTGTCAAAGGCTTGGCAACAGGAACTTTAGTACTATCGTAGTTAAAGTTCAGTAACCATAAATGTGTTTGCTTGTACTCTTCCCCTTCTACCCCAAAACCACCAAAGCGTTCTTTCATTGCTTTGTCTTTCTTGGTATCAGATTCTGTTTTAGCATAAACAATCTGAGTGCCATCTGGGCTCCATCTATAACTACCAATACCATCTTCATCTTTGGAAATTGGCAAAGCCTCCCCTCCATTTACCAATATGATATACAACTGGGTTTTATCACCTCGGTCTGCGAGAAATGAAACAAAACGACCATCTGGTGAAAATTGTGCAGCGCTGCTGCTACCTTTGGTCGTTCGAGTCAATTGGAAGGGCTCCCCTCCTTCACGACTCATCCAAATTTCATTGTCATAACTATTATTTGTCCAGTCAGTTGATGAAACAGAATAAATCAATGTTTTTCCGTCAGGAGATATCACTGGAGAGTTGACGTTTTTTAAACTAATCCATTTTTCAAATGAAACAGAAGCATTCTTTTGTGAAAAAGACAGATTAGAGAAAAGAGCTAAGAAGACAATATAAATTATCCGCATATAAAATGATTGTACTTAAATATAAGAAATTTATGCTTTTGAGCCATATAGGCGTATCTTTATACACTAATCTTAAATATTATAAATATGCCAAAAAAGAACGCAGAACCTAAGAAGAATAAGCCAACAAAAAAGAAAAGCTCCGCCCAGAAGAAAGCGGATCCAAAGAAAAAAGCTAGATAATATTAAAACGCAAAGAGCTCGGCATTTAGCCGAGCTCTTTATATTAGTTCCTACCCCTTACTGGTAGAGAATTGGGTTTTATCAAATTAACTGCACTAAGGGAATATCCAATATCATGTCATAATTTTCTCCATTGTAAGTAAACTGTCCTAATACGATGAAGTCATTTTTTTGATAAAAATTTACAGCCCTTTCGTTGTCCAACTGAACACCACCCCACAAAATAATCCTCTTTATTCCATTTTTCTTTAAGTCTGAAAGTATAAAGAGGAACAGCTGGTTTCCAATTCCACAACTCTGCCATAAGTCTTGAACTGAAGGTGCAAATGTGCAGTCTGTTTTGTTGTCTAATATTAACCCGTAAGATTGTAAGCGACTTTTATCGTGTTCTAAATATCCAATTTTAATAATTGAATAAGCAATAATTTCTTTTGTTTCAATGTCATGCGCAACATAGCCCCAATGAGTATCAGCATATTTATAGAAATCAATTATAGACTGTTTGTCAAAATTATGAGGACCAAAACGTTTTTTGGTTTCAGCACTTAAATTTTGCAAATAGTCAAATAAATCATCAAGATCATTTGAATCTAGTCTGCGTAAACAAACAAGTTTACTATTTTTTGCTTTTATTATCAAACGGTATTAAGATTAATGGCCTTAGAAATCTATAAATGAGAAATCCTACAGTCGCTATAATAAAAATAAAAATCGTTGGCAATATTGCTCCGAATGTATATGTCATGCCAAGAATAAAACCTAATATAAATTCAGAGTAATAGAGTGGAAATATCAAACTGAATACTAAAAAAACATAAAGGACATTGTCTAGAAATAATTTATATCCTAGAGTAAATGAAACAACTATTGAAATACCCATAATTAGCCCCAAAAGAAATAGCCCAATAACTTTGCTATTTTGGTTTTTGTTCTGTTGAGATAATAAGTCCTGTTTACTAATTCTCTTTTCTATCTTACCCAATAAAATCCAGGACAAAACTGGAAGTAGCAATCCGCCCCACCAATTAGAAATTTCGGGTAAGTCTTTTTGCTGTAATATATGATGACTGGGAACTCCGTCATGAAAGTATTGCCAAAAAAGGAGCCCGAAAATAAAAACAGTTACAGCGATTGTGAGAACGATTCTTATCATAAGAGTAATTTTTTGTCTTTAGCCAACCTATAAATCTTTCCGTTTAAATTGGCCACAAGATTTAAGGCTTTGTGTTTTTTCTGAATCAATACAGTTATGGAGTCTTAAGCTTTATCATTTTAAAAACTCCCTAATCATTTTTTCTATTTCACTAGGATTTGAAATAAAGACTGCGTGTTTTGCATTAATTACTGATTTTACTGATCCATTGATCACTTCTTTTTTAAACTGCGCCTGTTGTTCATTAGAAAATGTTTTAAAAAGAAAAATTAAACTATCGGCCTTCATTTTTGCTTTAGCATCTAGCTTATAGTAGAAAGGAAACGTTTTGTTTGCAGCGGTTTGCGGAGCATAAATAGCTAAAGCAGGACTAGTAATATGGGCATAATCAGGGTGTTCAACACCGTTGAAGATAGCTCCTGGAATAGAATCGGGTGTTACACTCCTCAAATACTTTCCTTCTTTAGAAAAGATAAATTTTTGTTTCCATTCATCCTTTGGAAATGAAACGCCTAATACCTTTTCAAAATAAATTTTAAAATGATCTAGAGATGAAGAGTCTTTTTTTGTTGGATTGGGAGGTTGAGGCTCATTAGCTAATAAATTTCCAAAATTTGGGGAAGCATAATCGTAAGCAGCATCTAGATATACCAGTTTTTCTAGTCTGCCGGGGTAACTTGAGGCAAACTTTGACATTTCATTTCCAGCAATAGAATGTCCAATCAGAATAACTTTATTCAGCTTTAAACTATCAATGATGGCCAGGATATCGTTTGTAAGGGTTTTTGAATCATAGCCACCAGACGTTGGGACAGAAGCACCAAAACCTCTGCGTGTTAAACCATACACATGAAAAGCATCTGTAAACCTTGGTGCAAAATCGTCAAAAACATGGGCGGTATTTCCTAGACCTGCAAGAAAAAGGATTGGCATTCCTGCTCCGCCCCAATCCAATACTTCTAATTGATTATTGGTACTTCCATTTAGAAACTTTACTTCATGACTAGTAAGGTAATTGTTTGCAGGATTGGAACAAGACACAACAAGTATTGTTATAAAAATGCAAGTCAAACAAGGTTTTAAATTTCTCATAAAGTGTATTATGTAGTTATTAACTGCATTTATAAAATATTTTACTTTATCCTTTTATATTTTTTTAATAAGTCAATTACTAAATTATGCGGTAGCCCATAAACCTTGTTGCCATTTATTCCTTCCATCGTTTCCGCTGCTACCATTGCATTAATAATAGCTTCTTCTACGGCTTGAACAGTCGCTTCAAATAGTGGATTAATTAAATCATTAGGCAATTCATCAACTTTTGCAAAATTTTCTCTTTGAAAAGCGGATGGATTAGCAGTAGAAAAAGCTATAAAAATATCACCTGAACCATTTTCGCCACGTCCGCCAACTATACCTATCCCAAGTGGAATTCTTGCTGATATTCTTTTTAACTGATGCGGTAATAATGGGGCATCTGTGGCAACTACAACTATAATTGAGCCATCACCTTCTTGTCTATAGGAAGGTGGCGCATTTAATTTAGAATTCATTGTATCCTTTAATTCAATCCCAATTGGAACTCCAGCAATAGTTAAGTTCTCTTTGCGTCCAAAGTTTGATTGCACTAATACACCTAGAGTGTAAGAAGAGTCTTTTATTTTTACTATTCTAGAGGATGTACCTGTTCCGCCTTTAAACCCCAAACACATCATCCCTGTTCCACCCCCTATATTACCTTCTTTTAAAAATCCTGTTTTAGCATTATCTAATGCTTCGTACGCATTATTTTCTGTTACATGAAAGCCATAAATATCATTTAGAAAACCATCATATGTTTCTGCAACAACAGGATAAGTGTACCAAAAATCTTCTTTATACCAACCAGTTTTCACAAACCATTTTAAAACAGCATCTCTAACAACGCCTACACTATTGGTATTTGTTATCATTATTGGGGTCTCCAAAAAACCTGATTCTGTAATCCAAGTAGTTCCTGTCATTTCTCCATTACCATTCAACGAATACCAATTGGCGAAAACAGGATTATTATTTCTACCTCTTGGCAAGATTGCAGTAACTCCTGTTCTAACTGGACCTTTTCCTCTAATATTTTTTCCTTGTCCTGAAATGATTGTACTATAACCCACTTCAACACCTTTCACGTCGGTTATTGCATTATACTTACCAGTGATTCCATTAAAAGGGATACCAATATCTCTTGCTCTTGGTTTTTGTCCTAGGATAGATGATTGAATAACTAAGAGTAGCGTTAGTAAGTAAAAATATTTCATAGTATTGGATTGGAAGTGTTGTAGTTATTTATATTTCGCTCAGTCATTAGGGTTAAATACTTCTGCATTATCAACACCTTTAATCAATAACCATAAGGTAAATGATAGTTCTCCTATAAATATTGGAATAGCTAAGTATTCAAAAACAGGGTTCATAAATCCCTTTGAAAGCAACATGGTGAAACTATTGATAAGATACCCTATACCAGAAATAATATAAAGTATACCAAGAAATTTAGGAACCATTTTTGATTTGTAAACAACATAACCAACCAGTAAACAGTATACTCCAAAAAATACCAATCCGATAGCATATCCTACTCCTTGTATATTTAAAGATAAAAGGGAAAGCGTAGCAAGTTGATTGGGTTGAAATGTATTTAAATAAGCATTTTTACTCAATATTAATAGCGTAGAACTCTGATTTAAGAGATTCACCGCAATAATTGCAGTTTGAATAACTACAAATATTAAAGCCAGTTGAAGCAAAAATTTATTTACTCTTTTGAATAAAAAATAGACAATTAAAACAACCGGCAAACCGCAAATAAAATTGACTAAGTCTGCTACAAGCCCCAATCTAAATAGCATTTCTGATGTTTGTAAATTATTTGCAGTAGCCATAGCATCTCCAGATACTTTTAATGCTTGCCTAACAAATACTTCTGCAAATAAACCAGTTGCAATCACTATTAAGTACAATAGTCCAGCAATTCGAGCTAAATTTTTGTTTGAAATCATAACTTTTTTTTGTAGGCATTTGCAACTCCAAACAAAGTAGTTAAGAACCACCAAGTAAAAAGAAACAAGAACCATTGCAAAACTTCAGTAGTCCTTACGATTGCTTTATTATACTCCTGAAAGAGTCGCAGAATTTCTTCATCCGTATTTATTGCTGATACATCCTTTGGATATCCAAATGATTTTAAACTCGGCGTTGATGGGAGTGATAACCATAGAATTACTATAAGAATGCCAAAAACGATTGAAGTAATTTTAAAATGGTCAATTACTTTATTTAATACTGGGGCATTTTGCTTATTTCGAAGGTTTACCATTATCAATAACACAAGTGATGCGATTAACATGGCAGGTCCAAAAAAATAAATAAGGTCAAGCTCTCGAAACATGATTTCTAAGTTTAGTATTTACTGTTCTCGGTTTTAAAAATTTGCTTTAATTCTTTCCAATTGAAAGGTATTGTCATAAAAAAAGCCATCCAAGTTGCATGAGAAAAGTGGTATTTCCATGAACGGTTTTCGTCAAAAATGAATTGCTCTGCAATCAACCATGCAATAAGCCAATAAAACCAATTCAATATAAATGAAACAGTCAGCTTCTTTAATGGTGTCAAGTTGCTAAACCATTTTTCATATTTTTTAAATAAAGTATTCATTGTTGATTTAAGGAGTATTGGTTAATCTTTTAGTTGAAAGTGAGGATTGTAAATTAAGCCGATAACATTTCCAAATGGGTCTTTAACTGTTGCGGTCATTAAATCTCCTCCAACGCTATAGGGTTTTTCATTTTCAATCGCTCCCAATTCAATTAGTCGATCAAAAGTCGCTTGAATATTCTCTACTCCCCAATAAGAAACTACACTTTCAGCTTTATCAAAAGTTGGGGTATCTTCTGGTTGCAACCCAAGTTCGTAACCTTTAATATTGAAACCAACATAATAGGGTTCATTGTAATAAGGATTCGTTTCAAATGCTTTTGCATACCATTCAGTCGCTTTTTGAATGTCTGCAACTTTGTAAATTGTTGTTCTAAGTCCTAACATAAGTCAATATTTAGTTTCCATTTTTTATTTCGGCTAACTTACCTGACTTTGCGCTGGTTACAAAATAAATTAGAAGTATACAATATAGCTGAACTGCGTTAATAATATTCCTATATAAATGATAACTAAACCAATCATCTCTAAGGCTAGACCAGTTACTTGGTATAGTTGTAGCTGTCCATGTTAAAAATAAATCGTTTAAAGGCCTGTTGCCTTGTAAAGCAACAAAAGTGTTTCCCAAAAGGAGAAGGATTGCCCCTATAATTAGAAAGCCCTTAGTTTTGTTCTTTTCAATGAAAAAAAGGATGGCAAGTAAGCCATACAAAATAAGCATAACTGTAAATATAATTGGACCTATGCTTCTCATTAATAAATCTACAGGGCGGTGCATTTCAATAAATGTTGTTCCTGAAATTTTATAACCAATAGGAAAAAGAATTAAATCGAAAACACCAGATACACTCATTAATGAAGGCAAGGTTAATATAAAAAGCATCCCATTTTTCAACACATTTAAAAATGGGTGTAGCGGTTTTATACCTGAATCTTTTTTTGCGGGAACATAGTAGGTTATCAGGAATAAAATCAAACCTAAAACACCAGAAAGACCATAAAAACCAATATATTTTATCCAATCATCTTTTAAGCTAATCCAATTGGAGGGTAAAGAATCGGGTGTCCAATTGGACATTTGGGCAGCAATAGGGTAAGCATATTGCATCACTATAAATACCCCCACACAATTTGCCAGTAATGAAAGAATAGTAAACAATCCTTTTATTTTTTGTTTGTCTTTGAAAAACAAAACAATTTGAACAATAAGAAATAATGCTGGAATCAGGTCTAAAACAATAAGTCCTTTTAAGTGCACATAATGTTCTGTAATATTGAACCAATCTAAAAATGATGTAATAGATGTTGGCCCTTTAAATATATCTTGTCCATTATATCCAATGGACGTAGATAACCCTACAAGGATTGTAGTAATGAAAAGGAATGTTTTCTTAAACATACTATTCAATTTAAAATTAAAAGCCACCTAGGTACTTACTACAATCACTTAAATAGCTCAGTAATCAATTACAAAGAA
>CALRUG020000005.1:0-42080 GCA_943371295.1 Synechococcus sp. UW140
TGGATTAAGTGAGCGAGAAATAGAAATACTCAAGGAAATGGTGAGCGGAAAAAATTATAAAGCTATTGGAGAAAAACTCTTTATTTCTCCATTAACGGTTCGCAAACATGCTTCGCATATTTATGAAAAATTACACGTGAATAATAGAACTCAAGCCATCAATATTGCCCAAAAACAAAAATGGATTTAAGCCAGCACTTCTTGTAAAATAGCATAGCTCTTCATTTGTCCAAAGCCAGGAATATGAAGCGATAAATAGAGTTGATAGGCTTCTAATAATTGCCTACGAATGGCTTTATTCAATTGAATATTCTCTAACTCATTGTAGAAAGATAAATTAGAAATGGTAGAAGTTATTTCAGCCAGTTGACCTTCTAAATAATATGGGTGCATTGGAATCTGCTCAACAAAATTGCCTTCTTGTAAATCTATCACTGGCGTTTTAGCGCTGTAAATTCCTTGTAATTGAAAGCCTAATTCAGCTGCCAAATGCAAAGTAAAGTACAAAGGTAAATTGCCGGTTAAAGTAGGATTTCCTTTGTCTAATTGCTTAAGTGTATCTTCTATTAAATAAAATAATTCTGGATTGGCTTCTGGCTCTTTTAAGCTATGCTGCAATAATTCCATTACAAATAGAGCAACCGTATTCTTTACCACATTAAACAATACCGACTCATACATATAACCCCAACGGTACTCTTTAATGAATTGCAATTGCTTCATTTCATTATGGTACACTTCTAATTCTAATATAGCTGCAGGGCTAAAATAACTTGCTTTTCCGGCAGATGTTTTACTGCTTTGTCTTACTCCTTTTACAATGTATTGCTGTATACCAAATAATTCAGTATACACCGAAGTGATGATACTGGTATCGCCATACTTGATCGTGCGTAATACCACCCCTTTGGTTGAATGCACCGTACTCATTGCTGCAATTTAGTGCGTTGCAGTCAAAGCTGATTCAGTTGATTGATTGGAAATCTTAGCTGGAGGTAAATGAACGGGATTCAATTTAATAATGCCTACCGCATGAAACCCACGCATGATGATGAATGTTAAATCGAACTCAAACCATTTCTTTGCAAAATTGGCATCATCCTTTGCATAATGGTGATTGTTCTGGAACAATTCTCCCATCAATAATATACCCCAGGGTGAACTATTTTTTGAATGATCCCCATTGTCAAAATTGCTGTACCCATATTTATGACCACACCAATTCACCACAGCACCTTGTATTGGACCCATTAAAAAATGTATGGGCAATAATAAAAACCACCAAGCATTGGGGGCATATACAATGTAAAAACTGGTATAAGCTGCCATGAATGCCAATCTGGTTAATGGGTGGTGGCCAAACTTATCTAAGCGATCCCAAACAGGTAAATAGTCTTTTGTGAATTTTGGATCGGGCATACGCTTACCCGTTAAAAAACTTCTGAAGATTAATATAGTACTACGCATCATCTGATACACATCTTTAAAGAAGTGCGGCGAATGCGGATCTTCTTCTGTATCACTGTATTCATGGTGCATTCGATGCATCACGCCATATGCCCTTGGCACTAAATAAGAAGAGCCTTGAACAAACCAGGTACTCAAATAAAAAAATCGTTCCCAGTTTTTACTCAACTCATACATTTTATGAGAAGCAAATCGATGAAGAAAGAATGAATGAAAAAACAAGGACCCAAACCAATGGGCAAAGAAGAATACAAGAATAGCAAGCATGTAAATCAGTTAAGTGTATTCAATGAATATAATACAATCCAAACAAGCTTGCTTAAGAATTAAAATAAATTATAAAAATTACCAAAAAACTTAAACAACTCCCGTGAACTGTTTCAAGAATCGAACGTCGTTTTGAGAATACAAGCGCAAATCGTTCACCTGATATTTTAATTGGGTGATTCTTTCCACTCCCATACCAAATGCAAATCCAGTATACTTATTAGAGTCTATTCCAAAATTCTCCAACACTTTTGGATGCACCATTCCACTTCCTAAAATCTCTACCCAACCAGTATGCTTGCAAATATTACAACCTTTTCCTTCACAAATTAAACAGCTGATATCCATTTCTGCACTAGGTTCTGTAAAAGGGAAATAACTAGGTCTGAAACGTACTTTAACGTCTTTGCCAAACATCTCTTGTACAAAGAAATAGAGGGTTTGTTTTAAGTCTGCAAAGCTTACATTTTCATCTATATATAGTCCTTCTACTTGATGGAAAAAACAATGTGCACGTGCACTAATGGTTTCATTCCGATACACTCTTCCCGGACAAATTACTCGAATGGGTGGCTTCTGGTTCTCCATTACCCTAGCCTGAACACTACTGGTATGGGTTCTCAATAACCAAGTAGGCCCATTTCCATCTTCGGGTTTTTTAATATAGAAAGTATCCTGCATATCACGCGCAGGATGGTCTTCTGGAAGATTCATTGCGCCAAAATTATGCCAATCGTCTTCTATTTCAGGACCTTCAGCAACGGAGAATCCAAGGCGTTTGAAGATGGCAACCATCTCATTTCTTACCAAGGTAAGTGGGTGTCTACTACCCACAGAAATCGCATCTCCAGGAAGTGATAAATCTTGTGCAGATTTTCCTGAAGCTACAGCAGTTGCCCCAGCAAATTGATCTTGTAATGCTTGGAAACGTGCTTCTGCAAAGAGTTTGAACTCATTAAGGATTTGCCCGAACTCCTTTTTTTGATCATTGGGCACATTGCGCATTTCGCCCATAATGGCTTTTACCAATCCCTTGGTTCCTAGCCATTTTATTCTGAATTGTTCTACATCATCTGCATTATTAGCTGCAAAATCAGTGATAGCTACCTTATGATCATTAATTTGTTGCAAAAGCGATTCCATGACGCGAAGATAAAAAGGAGAATTGAAAGGAGTATTTAAAATCTGTGAACAAGCCCTAGTTTGCTTATATTTGTGACTGCACCAAGCAATTTTACATGGAATATAATACCTCCAGGAAGCTCCTGGGAATGAAGGAGTACGGAAGACACGTACAGAAAATGGTGGATTACCTCCTCACAATTGAAGACAGAGATAAAAGACAACAACAGACACAATCTGTGATTGAGCTAATGGGATTTTTGAACCCACACTTGAAGAATGTAGAAGACTTCAGGCATAAATTATGGGACCATCTTTTTTTCATCAGCAATTTTACACTGGATGTAGACAGCCCTTATCCCATCCCACAAAAAGAAACCTATAAACTAAAACCAGAGCCACTTCCTTATCCTAAGCGCAATCCAAAATATGCGCATTTAGGAAAGAACCTAGAAGTGGTGATAGATAAGGCTTTAAAAGAAGAAGACCCAGAAAAGAAAGTAGGGTTTGCCAATGCAATTGCTTACTACATGAAATTGTCTTATAGCAACTGGCATAAAGAATTGGTTCACGATGATGCCATTCGTTCTGAGTTGGACCAAATTACTGGAGGTCAATTAGAATTCAGTAATACCCCTTATATCAAGCACCGCAATCAACCATTTGAGCGCGATGATTATCCTGCTCGTAGTGGTGGTAGATGGAAGCAAAACTTTGGCGGAAGAAATAATAGAAACCAAGGTGGTGGCCAACAACGCAACGATCCAAGAAATGGCGGCGGTCAACGCAATGATAGAAACCAAGGTGGTGGTCAGCGCAACGACCCAAGAAATGGCGGCGGCAGTAATCGCAACGACAGAAACCCAGGTGGATTTAAGAAGCGTTATTAATTTTCATGAGCAGTTTTGAAGTCATAGGAGGCAATCAACTAAAGGGATCTATTACCCCGCAAGGTGCAAAGAATGAAGCTTTGCAAATTCTCTCTGCTGTAGTATTGACCAAGCAGCCTGTTACTATTTCAAATATTCCAGATATACTCGATGTTAATTTACTCATTGAGTTATTGAAAGAAATAGGTGTACAGGTAACTCGCATGAATCAAGATACGTATCAGTTTCAAGCGAATAATATTGATATTGATTATTTGGCTTCTGAACAATTCAGACAAAAAAGTGGAAGACTAAGAGGCAGTGTAATGCTGGCGGGCCCTTTATTGGCGCGCTTTAAAAAAGCATATATACCCAAACCAGGTGGCGATAAAATTGGAAGAAGAAGATTAGATACACATATTATTGGTTTTCAAAAATTAGGCGCCACTTATGCTTACGATGAAAGTATTGGTTGCTTTACATTAACCACCGAAGCGCTGCAAGGCTGTTATATGTTATTGGATGAGCCATCTGTAACAGGTACCGCAAACATTGTAATGGCAGCTGTTTTAGCAGAAGGCACTACCACCATTTACAATGCAGCTTGTGAACCTTACTTACAACAGTTGTGCAGTATGCTCAACAGAATGGGAGCAAAAATTAGTGGTATCGGTAGTAATTTATTAGTGATTGAGGGAGTGGAAACGCTGGGCGGAACAGACCACCGATTACTTCCAGACATGATTGAAATAGGCAGCTTTATTGGTTTGGCCGCAATGACCAAAAGCGAAATCACCATTAAAGATGCGGGGGTTCAACACTTAGGAATTATTCCAGAAAAATTTCAGCAACTAGGTATTCAATTTGATATACAAGGAGATGATATTTATATTCCTTCACAGGAATCATATACCATTCAAACATTTATGGATGGAGGAATACTCACTATTTCAGATCATCCTTGGCCTGGTTTTACTCCCGACTTATTGAGCATTGTATTGGTAGTGGCTACGCAAGCCATTGGATCAGTTTTAATCCACCAAAAAATGTTTGAGAGCCGTTTGTTTTTTACAGATAAGCTCATTGATATGGGTGCACAAATTATTTTGTGCGATCCACATAGAGCTACCGTGATAGGACTCGGCAGAAAAAACACCTTACGCGGCATCACCATGAGCAGCCCTGATATCAGGGCAGGACAAGCACTCTTGATTGCAGCATTAAGTGCAGAAGGAAAAAGCACCATCCAAAATATTGAACAGATTGATCGTGGTTATCAGTTTATAGACCAACGATTACAAAGCCTAGGGGCCGATATTATCAGAAAAGCATAAACTCACCATTGACCAGCTCGCTGGATAATAAAGAACTAAAAAGGCCCCGAAAATTTCGAGGCCTTTTTGCTGTATACAGTTTATTAATATTCCATTTTACTTTGCAAAAGAATCTTACTTAATCGTCTTCATCAATTCTTTCACTGCAACTTCTAATTGTTGATCTACTCCTTTCTTTACTACTTCATATTCATTATAAACTAAGAAGTCAGGATCAGTAGCTGCATTCTCCAAATACTTACCTGCATTGGTTTTCACACCCACGGTTGGTGCACCCCAACGAATACCTGAATCCATTAAACTTTCCCATGCGGCAAATGAACAAGTACCAGGTACTTGAGTACCTACCAACTTATTTACATTTAATTCTTGCACCATAAATGCATAACAATGCCCATCACTGTAATTGGCTTCATTGGCTAAAGAAATACTTGGCTTAGTCCAACGGAAATTGGGTTCAAATCCATTACTTCTTACATCATTGGTATAGTTCATGAATTGTTTACCGCTTAAGAAAACAGCAAGGTCTGCTACTAAGTCTCCTCCTCCATTGTTGCGCGTATCAACTACTACGCCTTTCTTTAAGAAATGCTTACCCATGATATCTTCATAAGTAGATCTAAATGTGCCATCACTCATGCCAGGGATATGTACATAACCCAAAGCACCACCACTTAAGCGCTCTACTTCATCGGAGTTTCTTTTTACCCAACGCTTGTACAACAAGCCATTCTCTTCTCCTGTACTAATGGCTTTAACAGTAATTTCTCTTTTAACCCCATTTTCATTTAGAGAAAGCAAGACTGTTTTTCCAGCTTTTCTATTTAAGTATTGTGCTAAATCTTTATCTGCAGTTACCGTTTCCCCATCAATCATTTCAATAATGGCTCCTGCTTTTACATTTAATCCTGCTTTATCTAATGGACCTCCTACTACCACTTCTTCAATCTTTACCCCATTGCCAGTAAAAGTTGCATCATAGAATGCACCCAAAGATGCAGTAGCATCTCCATTGGCATTAAAGTTTCCAAATGAAGCACCGCTATGGCTCACATTCAATTCTCCTAACAACTCACTCAACATTTCGCTGAACTCATAATTATTGCCAATAGAAGGAAGGTATTTTTCATAATCAGTTTTATAACTATCCCAATTAATTCCGTGGAAGGTTTTATTGTAAAAAGTTTTCTTGGTTCTTCTCCATACATGCTCAAACATGGCTTCACGCTCTTCCCGCATATTCACCGCCATTTCTCCATTAATTGAAATACGATCTTGCTTACTGCTGGCTACATCTAATTTAGTAATGCTGCCATCGCTGCTGATGAAAATATTTTTTTGGTCTTTATCCCAAACCATACTTGCACCATTGGCATTTAATGGAACCAACATTTTTGTTTCCTTGGTTCTTAAGTTAGTGGTCCACAAATTCATGCCACGTTCAAAACGAGCAAGATAATACAAGGTTTCTCCGTCTTTGCTCACCAACGCATCACCCATTCCCGAAGAATGAATGGTGGCTCTTGCTCTGCGCTGTGTTAATCCTTCCCATTCTATTTCAACCGCTTCTATAGCAGGTGTTTTTTTCTTACTGGTATCAGCTTTGGCTTTTTGCTCTTCCATTTCTTTTACCAAAGCCAATTCTTCTTTGGTCAATTTAAATCTGTCCATTGCAGCCTGAGTAAAGAACATCAAGTAAGCATCACTTTGTGCGCCTCCGCTCATAGCAGCTCCTCTTAATCCATCTCGATTACTTTGCCACAACATAGCTTTACCGCCCATTACCCATTTAGGACGATAATCATTGAATCCACTTTCCGTAATATTCATGATTTTCTTTCCATCAACACTTGCTAAACCCACTTCACTTACTGCACTTCCTACTACTGCATAATCAAATAATAACCACTTACTGTCTGGGCTCCATTGAAAATATTGGTCGTTCTCTGTCCAAGCAAAAATTTGTTCAGAACCCAATATAGTTCTGCTTTGCTTGCTCGCAATATTGTATATGCGTACATTATTTCTATTCTCTACAAATGCAATTTCCTTTCCATCAGGAGAATACAATGGTTGGGTATTATCGTTTGCATTATCTAATACTGGTGTTTCTTTAATTAAGGTAGAAGCATAAAAGTAGGGTTCGTCGGCACGCAGTTTGGTGCTTTCAAAAATGCTCCATTTATTATTTCGCTCTGCAGTATATATAATGGATTTGCCATCTGGTGAAAACCCAATACCCAATTCTTGTGTAGGGGTTGCAGTAATTCGCTTGGTTATACCACCATCCACACTGGTAACAAATACATCGCCTCTATATAAGAAAGCAACTTCTTTTCCATTAGGGGATACCACAATATTACTTCCACTGCTTACACGCATTACTTGCTCATCATTCTTACGTGCGTCTGCTATAATATTCACCGCTAATTTCTGTGGATTGCCTCCTGCTTTCATGGTGTACAATTCCCCATCATAGCTAAAGCAGATTGTACCATCGTTTGCTGTGCTTAAAAAACGTACTGGATGCTTTTTAAATGAAGTCAACTTTTCACTCTTTCCTCCTGTAACTGGCATTTTATGAATATTAAAACTGCCGCTCTCTTCACTTAAATAAATCAATTCTTTTTCTGCATTAGCAAAAACAGGACTGCGATCTTCTCCATTAAAATTGGTCAGCTTGGTATGCTTATCGGTTTTAACATCATATATCCAGATATCACGGGTAATAGAAGAAGTATGGTGTTTTCTCCATGTATTTTCTCCTCCTTTCTTATCATGATAAATCATCTTGCTGCCATCCTTGCTGAATTTAACATCTTCCGCTGGAGTAGTCAATAATTGAGCAGGCTTACCACCATTTACACCAACACTATATAATTCGGGCATCGCCCCAGTAGGAAATTGTCTATTGCTGGCTAAGTCCATTCTAGCAGATCCAAAAATAATTTTCTGATTGTCTTGAGAAAAATCATAGGGATACTCCGCAGCTGAATGAAAAGTAACTCTTTTGGCTTCTCCACCTGTAATAGGAATGGTGAATACATCAAAATTTCCATAACGATCACTAGCGAAAGCAATGGTTTTACCGTCTTTGCTCCAAACAGGCATAAAATCATGCGCTTCATGCATGGTTAATGCAGTTGCATTTCCTCCAGTTGATGGTACAGTATACAAATCTCCTTTATACGTAAACACCACTGTTTTACCATCTGGAGATATATTCGAATACCGCAGCCATTTAGGGTTTGATTGGGCATTCACTTGCCCAGCCATTAAGGCAGCAAGCGTAAAAAGTGAAATTATTTTTTTCATATCGTTAATTGTGGATTGGAAAGATAAAGAAGATGTAATTCAAATTAAAATCAATTGTATGAACGCAGGACTATAAATGAGTAACTTTAGATAGTGAAGAAAATGATTGCAAATATCTATGCTTTGGGAGACCAAGCGCTTACTATTGAGTGGTCTGCGTCCATTTCGGAGGAAGCGAACAATCAGGTAATGCATTCATTTCAATATTTACAATTGCATCCGATAGAAGGAGTAACCGATATCATTCCTGCTTATAGTAGTTTAACCTTAATATACAACCCTCCTATTATTCGCAAACAAGCCATGGGTGGATCACCCTATGAGTGGCTAAGGAAAAAATTAGCTGCCTTAGCGACTGCCCCAACAGCGTTTGCAGAAAAAACAGAACCACTTATTGTGCCAGTCTGCTATGATCCTTCTATAGCTCCTGATTTAATAGAAGCTACACAATTAACGGGATCTACTATTGAAGAAATTATTGCCTTACATACCAGCAAAATATATAAAGTATACATGTTGGGATTCTTGCCTGGCTTCGCTTATATGGCATCGGTTCATCCACAAATTCAAATGCCAAGAAAAGCTAACCCAAGAAAAGTTGTTGCTGCAGGTAGTGTGGGCATTGCAGGAGAGCAAACAGGTATTTATCCTTTAGATGCACCTGGAGGTTGGCAAATAATTGGCCAAACACCTTTGAAAATATTTGATATTACCAAGGAAGAACCTTGTTTATTTCAACCAGGGAATCAGGTAAAATTTGAAGCCATATCGCTTGAACAATTTCATGAATTCAATGCCGCTTAATCTTATGAGTATTACTATAATTAAAGCGGGATTATTTACAACAGTGCAAGACGGAGGTCGAAAAGGGTTTCAGCATCTTGGAATTAATCCGAATGGAGCAATGGATTTATTGGCTATGCAAATCGCTAATGTCTTAATTCAAAATAAAGGAGATGAAGCAGTAATAGAATTTTTTTATCCGGCACCAGTGATTCACTTCAATAGTTCTGCTTTCATTTCATTGAGTGGTGCAGATTTTGGGGCCACTATTAATGAAGTTCCTGTCCCCATCAATCATCCCATTTTTGTTCCTGAAAATGCCACTTTAAGTTTTACAAAAAAAATATCGGGCCATATTGCGTATTTGGCTATTCAGGGAGGATTAGAGCTGAATGAATGGATGAATAGCTATAGTACCAATACCCGCGCAAGTGCGGGAGGAATAGAAGGACGGATATTATTAAAAGGGGATGAAATAAAATTTAAAGCGAATCCACTTCAAAAAAATAATCAAAGTCAATTACAGATATTACCCTGGATGGCAGATACCAAAGGATTGTATCAAACACAGTCTTTAAGGTATTTACCTGGAAATGAATTTGGGCAACTAAATATGGTATCACAGCAATTCATGACCAATGCTCAATTTACGCTGCTTGCAGATAGTGATAGAATGGGCTATCGATTAAAAGGGCCCGTACTAAAATGCAAAAAACAAATTGAATTAATCTCCAGTGGGGTAACCAATGGTACCATCCAATTACTACCCAATGGGCAGTGCATCGTTTTATTAGCAGATCACCAAACCACTGGAGGCTATCCAAGAATTGGACATATTATTCAATCGGATATTTCAACATTGGTTCAACAATCACCAGGAACAATCATCCGGCTAATTCCGGTTAATATGGAAACAGCTGAAAAAATCAATAACAGACAAGTGCAATATTTGCAACAATTAAAGAATGCCTGTACCTTACAACTCAATGCATACCATCGACATTAATTGCGATTTAGGAGAAGGATTCCCCAACGACAAAGCACTCATGAAATTCATTAGTAGTGCCAATATTGCTTGCGGGTATCATGCAGGAGATATAGACACCATAAAAAAAACCATTGCCTATTGCGTAGAAACTGGCGTCGCCATTGGGGCTCATCCTGGATTTAATGATCGAGCCAATTTTGGAAGAACAGAAATGCAATTATCCGATTGTGAATTATACGATTTAGTTGCAGAACAAATTAGGTTAATGCAAGATGTTTGCAAAGAAATGGGGGGCAAATTACACCATGTAAAACCACATGGCGCCTTGTATAATATGGCAGCCAAAAATGAGACGATGAGTTATATTATTGCTGGTGTAATGAAAGAACTAGATCCGCAATTAATCCTGTATGGATTAAGTAATAGTTGTATGATTACTGAAGCAAAAGCATTGAATATTCCAACAGCATCAGAAGTATTTGCAGATAGAACCTATACTGCAAAGGGGCAATTAACTCCACGCGCTGAATCCAATGCAATGATTTATACAACCGAAGATTCATTAGCTCAAGTTCTTAATATGATTCAACATAAAATGGTCATTGCAACTGACGGAACCGTAGTACCCATTTTAGCTGAAACAATTTGTATACATGGAGATGGTGAACACGCTGTACCGTTTGCAACAAGTATTTATTCAGCAATGCATTCGAACCATATTTTGATTAAACCCTGTTCTTCAATTAACTGCTAATGCAAAGCCCCCCACCATCTTCGAGGAAATCTGCAATATTAGGTGCTGCGTTTTTAATGGCTACTTCAGCTATTGGTCCGGGATTCCTTACACAAACCACCGTTTTTACACAGCAACTTGCTGCTAGTTTTGGATTTGTGATATTGATTTCTGTTTTATTAGATATAGGGGCACAAATGAATATCTGGCGGGTGATTGCAGTAACGGAAAAAAGAGCTCAATTAATTGCCAATGAACTCTTGCCTGGCATGGGATATTTTTTAGCAGCGCTGATAATATTAGGGGGATTCGCATTTAATATTGGTAATATTGGAGGGAGTGGATTAGGACTGCAAGTTATGACAGGCCTTGATCCTACTTATGGTAGCATCCTTAGTTGTATAGTAGCTTTGATTATATTTTGGTATAAAGAAGTTGGCAAAGCCATTGATGGATTTACGAAAGTTTTAGGCTTACTAATGATTGCTCTCACTTTGTATATTGTTTTTAAAGCAGCACCTCCCATAGGCACCGCAGTATATCGAAGTTTTGTTCCTGAAAAGCTTTCTGCATTGGCCATTGTAACATTGGTTGGCGGTACCGTTGGTGGCTATATCAGTTTTGCTGGAGGTCATCGTTTATTGGATGCAGGAATAAAGGGAGAAGCTGCATTGCCTGAAGTAAACAAAAGTGCAGTATCGGGTATAGTCGTTACCGCTATTATGCGTTTCTTATTATTTCTTTGTGTGTTGGGTGTAATGAATCAAGGATTGGTCATTGATACCAAAAATCCACCCGCGTCTGTTTTTCAATTAGCAGCGGGTAATTTGGGATATCGATTTTTTGGAGTTGTCATGTGGGCTGCTGCCATTACTTCTGTTGTAGGAGCTGCCTATACTTCTGTTTCATTTATCAAAACCTTTCATCCTTGGTTAGAAAAAAACGAAAAATGGATCATCAGTTTTTTTATTGTAAGTAGTACAATTGCTTATCAATTCATTGGCAATCCAGTAAAAATATTGGTTACCGTGGGCGCACTCAATGGATTAATACTTCCCATTGCATTAGCCATTATTTTATTGGCAGTAACCAAAAAACGGTTAGTGAAAAACTACCAACATCCCTTGTGGTTAAGTATTGCAGGGTGGCTAGTGGTGATTGCAATGAGCTGGATGAGTGGCCTTACTTTATTTAATTGGATAACCAATTTTTAACGCTTAACAAAGTATTGAATTGATTACTGTAAAAGCTTAATTGCATTGGTTTTTGCATCCACCCTATCACAAGGAATCTTTTGAATCAACTTTTCGGGGTTTTCACGTTTTTGAGATCCAGCAAAATAACCCTTATCGTAGTATTTTAATAAGATGGCAAAACATCCCATTATATCATCTTCAATTAAACAATTAATAGCAGTCTTGGTTTCTAATCCACCTAAACGCTTTTTGATTCTAATAACAGCATTTACCAAATGCTCTTTTGAAAATTTTCCGTATCCCTGCAAAATAAACTGCAATCGCTCATCAAAAGGAATGTCTAAAAACAACACTTTTTTTGTACGCATTTGTTTAAAAAAAACGGTTGGAATATTTACTTCCCCAATGCGTTGACTTTCGTCTTCTAACCAAATAACTTTTTCATTGCCCACTAAAGCCGACTTGGAACTTAATTCGGCAGCCAATATATTTTCAAACATCTCTTGACTCGGCTGTGGTGGTTGTCCTAAAGCACCAAATGCAGAACCTTTATGGTGCGCCAATCCTTCCAAATCAATGGTTTGTTCCCCTCTCATACTTAACTCATGTAATACTTCTGTTTTGCCACTTCCCGTATATCCTCCAATAATTTGTATTGGATAGGTTAATTCAAATTGATTGAGCACCCAATTACGATACGTTTTGTATCCCCCAACTAATGTATATACTTTAAAGCCGTAAAGATCTAATAACCAAGCAACCCCTGCACTTCTCATACCTCCTCTCCAACAATGAACTAATACCGTTTTAGTTGAAGATAGTTCGGTTAATTTTTCAACGGCTTCCACCATTTTAACCATCTTAGTGCCAAAATATTTGAGTCCAATCTTGATGGCTTTCTGCTTGCTCTCTTGTTTATAAGCAGTTCCTACTATTTTTCTTTCTTCATTATTAAATAAGGGTAAGCTATGGGCACCTGGTATATGGGCATGTTCAAATTCACCCTCGCTTCTGACATCAAAAACCGGGTATTGCTTACTTAATAGTATAAATTCGTCAATTAATAACTTGGATACTGCCACGTCACAAATGTACAATCCAAATGAGCTAACTTTTCAACATGAAGCAATTATTACTCGTAAGACATGCCAAGAGTAGCTGGGCAAATCCGGGCCAGGCCGATTTTGATAGACCTTTAAATGAAAGAGGGCATAAAGATGCACCCATGATGGCCAATAGAATATTGGACCGTGGTATTCATATTGATTTAGTCATTAGCAGCAATGCGGTAAGAGCCTTAACAACTGCCCGTTATTTTGCAACTGCAAATGGAATTGCTATTTCCAATATTGTAGAACAAGATTTTTTATACAATGCACCTCCAGAAAGATTTGTAAAAGCAATTATTCAGATTCCTGATGAAATAAATACGGCTGCTATTTTTGCACACAATCCGGGCATTACCGATTTTGTAAATCAACTAACGACTACACAAATTGATGATATGCCCACTTGCGCCGTTTTCGCGATTACCATCCACACAACAAGTTGGAAGAACTGGGCTACTGCTAAAAAAGAATGCTTATTGGTAGAATGGCCTAAGCAGGTTTAACTAATTTCTTGCTATTCACTAAGTACACTCCTGTAAATATAAGTATGGCTGCCACTAACTTATAAAGTGTAAAATATTCACCCGTAAATAGCATTGCAAAAATGGCTGCAAAAACCGGTTGGGTGTAAATAAACGCCCCTGTTGCAGAAGAACCAATAAGCTGAATACTTTGAACAGTTAACAGATATGCTACAAAAGTTGAAAAAATGGCAACATAAGCCAGCACTGTCCAATGAGCCAAATCAAAACTTACCCAACTGGTGCTTATCATATAAGGTAAACCAACAGGTAAAATACCAATTGCACCTAATGTAAAAATCCAACGGAGTACTTGAATTCCCGAATACTTTGCCATCAAGGGTCTTACTAGTACTAAGTAAAAAGCATATGATATAGCGTTAATGAGCACAAGTATATCGCCTAGAACCATATTACTAGCGGTACCTGATTGGTCCTTCATTAAAATCAAAATACTTGCTCCCCCTACACCACAAGCCAAGCCTATTCCTTTTAATAAAGTAAACCCTTCCTTTAATAACCAAGCCGCTATGATGGTGATGAAAATGGGAGAGCCCAATGAAAGCAAAGAACTGTGTATAACCGTGGTTAATGAAACGCCTTTAATGAAAAACAATTGATTAATCACAATGCCAGTAAGCGCACATATCAAAAATCGGGGTAAATCTTTTCGATCAAACTTTACTTTACCTGGTTTGAATAAAAATAGGATCCAAAATAAAGAAAGTGTTACTGCTACTCTAACAAAATTTAATGCAAATGGATGAATATATCCTGGTGTAATGTATTTAACAGCCGCATAACTACTACCAAATATCAAATTTGCTATAAGGGCAGCAGAATATGCTCTGTAGGATTGCTTCATCTAGGCAAATTTAGCAATAATGCTTTAAGTTGCTCTACATCAAACTGGTCAATATTCATTTTACTGTACGTGAAACTTTGTGCTTTTGTATAGGTTTCTTCTAAATTAAATTCAGCTTGAGATATACACATCAGTCGTTTTGTTTGCATCAACAATTCGCTTAAGTACTCTTGTTCTGTTTGTCCTGGCGTAGGAACTACAATTAATTTTTTGTCGATAGATAACAACTCCATTAAAGAAGTATATCCGCCTCTACAAATGATATAATCTGCCTGTTGTAATTCAAGTGCCAGCTCAATTGTATCCAAATGATTGAATACTGTTACATGCGTAGGCACTTCAAGAGGAGCCGCTTCCGAAGGAAGACCACGAATAAAAACGACTGGTTTAGTAAATGCTTCAAGGTCAATCAGCATCTTATTTTCTAGAATCGTTCTTTGTGGCTCTGGCCCTGATAACACAATGGCAAAAGTATATTTGGTTGCACAAGAAACTCTAGTGAATCTCGATAACAACTTCATATAATATACGGGCACTTTGGGCATTGTTGCTGGATGAGAAAGCTTTCCTGCCAAACCAGGATTGGCCATCATATCGGGTACCCAACAAGCGGTAAACTGATTAATAAAATAATAATTAATACGCCTAAAAATATATTCAACCCATTGATAGGGTGCTTTAATAATTAACTGGTGCGTGATGAATACAGATGGAACAGTTGGATGATGCAATCCGAATCGATTATCGGAAACAATCAAATCTATTTGATTTTCATCTACCACTTTTTTAAGCCAGAGTTCTTCTGCCTTGATTGTTTTATATAATTTGGGAATTTGCATGAGCAAACTAAACAAAAGCAATAGACGCGACTTTGCATAATGAACCCGATAACCTGTTAAGGGTAAAATGGTTAAATCGGGAAACTCTTTCAACAATAGCGCAGCTTGATGCCCTTCTGCAGCCAATACTACTTTTATATTCAGCTGCTTGAAAGCCTTGATAATAGGGATGCAGCGGGTAGCATGCCCCAAGCCCCAATCTAATGGTGCAATTAAAACGGTAGAAATGTTAAATTGATTTTTCAAAGTTGCGTTTGTTGAATTAATGAAGCTCTTTTATTAATTTAGTTGAGTATATGAAAGGGAAAATAAACCAAATTATTCTTTTAGTGTTAGTTATCCTATTGGCATCTACCTCATGTGGTGTTTTTCAAAAATCGAATAAGACCAAATTTTGTGGCTGCCCTAAACACTGAATTTGATTACCATGAATAGAGATTTATTGGTTTTAACTAAACAAGAATTCTTGACAGAAGCCCAAGCTGCTGCTGTAATTGCTGGTTTAAATAAAGTGTTAGGCCCTGTTGAAAATTGGTCAGCGTTTTGTGTTGCAAATGAAATCATAGACATTAATAAACATAAGATTGTTACCAAAACGCATTTGGTAAAACAAATATTGCAAGACAAGCCAAACAAGGCTTTTATCTTTATTTGCAATAAAAACTAGCTAGAGGGTTCCCCCATTATTAAGTAGTGAAGCCCAACAACAAATATTAAGAAAGTTTGCTCAATGCATTTTCTAATTGTTGCAACATAGTAGGTATATCTGCTTTCTTGCAGGTTCCCACACTTAACCTATACCAACTACTATCTGCTCCAGCACCAAATGCCGAGAACGGCACAATGGCAATTTTGGCTTCACTTAATATATAAGTAGTAACATCGGACTGGGTAGCCAACACTTGTCCTTCGGCGGTTTTGCTCCCCCTCAAATTAATTTGTATAGTTAAATAAATAGCCGCTTGTGGTGCAATAGCATCAACTTGATACCCTTTTTGCTTTAGTGCATTGATGCCATTATAAATACTTTGTAATCGATATTCAACTTCCGATTTAAAATGAGTTAAGTATTTACTGATGGCATCTGTCATGGGTAGATAATTGGCCACTGCGTATTGCTCTGCCATTGGTGCCCATGCACCTAGATGACTTAAAATAGCTTTCATTTTTGCAATTACATTCTCTGGACCGAGCGCCCATCCTACTCTAACACCTGTTGCAGAAAACACTTTTGAAATACCATCTATAAAAATGGTATAAGGTTTCATAGCAGGATTCAGCGCCAATGGATTGTAATGCACGGTATCGCCATAAGTAAGTGTCCAATACATTTGATCGAACATTAAATATAATTTCTTTTGATCGGGCGTTCTAGTTGCATTTTCTGCAACGATTAAATCGCAAATTTCAGCCAATGTGCTTTTACTTAAT
This sequence comes from Synechococcus sp. UW140, assembly GCA_943371295.1. Taxonomy (GTDB): domain Bacteria; phylum Bacteroidota; class Bacteroidia; order Chitinophagales; family Chitinophagaceae; genus Sediminibacterium. The sequence goes on from CALRUG020000005.1 coordinate 16,840, forward strand.
GTAGTTCCAGTAGGGTTCTGTGGAGTACACAAACAAATTAAAGTAGCCCCCTTAATATGTGGCTTGATGTCTTCAACTGTTGGCATAAAATCATTCTCAGGCAAACAAGGCACTTCACAATGTTCTCCATTGGTTAAATGAACATAGTGATTGTTATTCCAAGAGGGCACCCCGTAAATGACTTTATCTCCTTTGTCTACAATTACCTTAAACAATGCATAAATTAATGGACGACCACCCGATGCTACTTGAATTTCAGCAGGAGTAAAGCTAAGCCCTTCCCATTCTTGAATAAATCCACTGATGGCTTTTCTTAAATCTAAGATTCCTTCCGCTGCAGGGTAGCTGGTCTTTTTTTGTTGATAGGCTTCAATGATCAGTTGCTCTAATTCTGCAGGAATAGGAAATTCACTTGGATTAAAATCGCCAATGGTATAGTTATATATGGTCTCTCCGTTTCTAATTCTTTCGTTGATGGCATTTCCCAACTTTACAATTTCACTTCCTATTAAGGTTTCTGCTAAATGACTCAACTGGCTCATAAAAAAATTTCGTGCAAGTTAAGCAATTGCATTTATTTAGGACCGATTATACCATTTTAACAAATTGCTTTACACGAAAAAAAGTTAACTTTAGTAAAATATAAAATATATGGGAAAAGCTAAATCAACTAGAAAGAATACAAAGAAAGCAACTCCTGCATCAGGAATGGTTTCAAAGTCTGCCGGACCTTCTAGCATGATGAATAAAGCACCAGGCGCCATGAACAACAAAAACTTCTCTTCATCTAAAAAAGGAGGCGGTTTTTCTGTAACACCAAGAAAAGCATCCTAAGTTTTAATGGGAATATAATTGTGCTATGTTCAATAAATTGATTTGTTGCAGTGTTGCTTTTCTTTTGACAGTTGCACTGTCTAATGCTCATGCACAAAATGAAAACGATTCTATAACAATTTCTTTATCTAAGAAGGTTTATTTGCAAGGAGATTCATTAGAACTTCGAGTAAATTATCCCAATTATTTAAACAAGAAATTAAAATCGGCAACAGCCCATATTTGGTTAGATCATTTAGGTACTAAGCAAAGATGGAAGTTTCGCTATCCTATGATTGAAGGAGAAGTGAATGCAGCTTTAAAAATTAGTGAGCAAATACCCAGCGGCAACTATGCCATTAGTTGTTTAATTCAATCGGGCTTTTACAGAATGCAAGGGCAAGTGATAGAACGAGATAAAAAAGACACGGTCATAAATTATATGATGCGTACCAGCACCAAACAAATGATGGTAGACCGGGTAAAAGTAGACGCAAAAGGGTTCTTTACGATGAAGCCCATGTTGTTTCAAGACACTGCATCCTTTTATTTTTCTCCTGTTCAAAAACCCAAGAAAAATTACTTGGCCATTTTATTGAAAACGCCTGTAGATTCTGCATTTGAACCAGTTGCTATTCAAACCTCCTTTTTTAGTGTTGGTAAACCGGGAGAATTCATTGATAAAAAAATGGATTACAACCTCTCTTTAGATGATCCTGAATTAAGCAGCGATTTGCCGAATGTAACTGTTTACACGAAAGCGAAAACAAAAGTGCAAGAGTACGCAGATACCTATACCAGCGGATTGTTTAAAAATGATAACGCTTATGTATTTGATGGATTAGGCAATGATGAATTGGCTCAATCTCAATCATTGGCCTGGTATTTACAACAGAAAGTACCTGGATTAAATGTGGCCATCGACTCGGCTAATAACGAAGTATTCAAATGGAGAGAAGAGATTTGCTCCATTTTCATAGATGAATTTGAAGTCATGCCTGGAGAACAAACAATGGTTTTCCCTAGAGATATTGCGATGATAAAAGTATTCCGTCCTCCTTTTCAATACAGCTCTACCACCGGGTTTGGGGGAGCCATTGCCATCTACACGAAGAAGGGGAAATATGTAGACAACAATGGCGCAAAGTTTTCATTTATACTAAGAGGGTATACTGCATTTGATAGTGTTTGGAAATAAGATTAATTATTTTCAAATCACTTTTTCAATGAAAATATTCTAGACAAATTAAATCCAAATTGGAACTCTCCTTTAGACCAACTATTGGAGGTTTCGGTAATAAAGGAGCGTTCGTTCATTCCAGTTGAATTAGAGAAATGCAATTGAAATACATGGCCTCCTGTTTCAATGTCTACACCAATTGACAATGGGTTGGTTCCAACAGACATAGGCAGACCATTGGCAACCAATGAATAATCTACCACCAAAGCAACCCTTTTTGAAATCTTGTGCCTTGCTCCAATACCCAATGCATAAATGGTTTTTTTGTCTGCAGGATCAATCATATTTCTATACACCATAGTAGGACTCAATTGCAATGAAAAGGCTTCATTGAATTTTCTACCAATAATCAATTGTGCATAATATCCTGTTCGATCAGTAAAATTTAAAGGCTTTAGAGGATCAGGACTTTTGTAAGTAAAAATAGAAGTACCTGCAACTGCCACCAATGAAATAGGGGTGCCCGTTTGTTCTTGATGAATCAAACGGTATTTAATAAAAGCGTCGTATTCTTTTTTAAAAGTAGTTCTACCAAATCCAATGGTCAAATCATTGCTTAACCCAAAATCAAAGCCCATACGCATGCTGGCTTGGTCTAAACCAAACAAATCACCAATACCTTGTTTTACTGGACCGAAGCGATGCAAGATTCTAAAATCTAACATACCCGCTCCCAACATTTCCATTGAATGGCCATTGATAACTCTAGATGATTTAAATGCACCAGTCACTTTGTTATTGCCTTTTTGTTCCTTTTCTAAGTCCTTCAATAAATTGTCTTGAGCAAGAACTGAAAAATTAAATAATATCATTAAACCAACAGTTGTATATAACTTCTGCATCATAGATTGGGTTTTTGAATTTGATAGATTGCTTTAACATTAATATGGATGCTTTTTGCAATTTTATCTTTAACCAATTTGGGTATTTGAATTGCGTAGTCTTCCAATAATAAATCAAAATTGGAGTCTCCAGAAATGATTCCATCTTTTACTTGTAATTGAGCAACAGTAGCTATTTCATTGGTTTTACCATGCAATTGCATAGCACCTTTAATATTGAATTGGTAGTTGCCATTTTTGTTTAAATCAATGGTTGGTGCCGACTGAATACTTCCCTTAAAATAAGCTCTAGGATATTTACTACTCTCTACATAATTTTCATTAAAATGCTCTTGCATCAATGCATTAGGAAAAATAAATCCTTTTAACAATACACTAAATTCAATATTTCCTGTTTTTAAATCAATCACAGAAAGACCCTGATTATTCACTGCTTCAATATTTTCCAAAGGCATTTTTGAAAAGAATTTCACAGAAGCATTTCTGCAAAGCAGTCGCTCTTGCGCATGCATTTGAGTAGATGCAAACATTACTAAAACAAGTAAAAAGCCTTTCATATTCCTAGTTATTTAGCGCCCCAGAAGAAACCCAACATGAAATGGCATTTTTTTGAGCAGTAGTTAAAGCCCCATTTTTAGGCATGGTACCCGCTTCAACAGAACTTTTTATTTGCGCAGCTGCCGCTTTAATTTGATCATAATTGGTTAAAGCGCCAGGACCATTGGTACTCCCTGTATTATGACAACCTACCGCACCGCAGTTGTTTTGAATAATAGGAAACACCACTGCCGTAAACCTACTATCAATGGTAGTGCAATTCAGGGTAGTACCGCCTGTACCGGGGGTTGGGGTAGTTGTGCCTGATTCTGACTTAGAACAAGCAATGGCCACAAAAGCAACCAATATAAATAGTGTAAATAACTTTTTCATGTGGAGTTGTTTTGGTTGTAAAATGTTTGTTGTTTAAACACAGAGTCTGAACCTAACTTTAACGTTGCCTGAAATGTTAAAATTGTTTAATTAGTTAATATAGAAACAAAACCCCCACTCCTAATGAAAGAAGTGGGGGCTTATTATTATTCGGAACTGAGTCCGAAAATCAAATCCTTATTCCAATGGCTTATAATCCTTAAAGAACTTCAGCGGTGCAGCTTCTGCTAAAGCACGATACTGTTTCCAGCTGCCTTCAAACAACGCATTGGCTTTTACAATCACGCTATTCACTGCTTCTTCAGCATAGCCCATCAAACGATTTTCTTGTTCACCAGGAATAGCGGTTTTACCCATAATCAATTGTCTGGCTTCTCCTAAAAGACCATTCACTGTTTCTTGCGGAATATTGCCATAACCTTGCTTTAACTGTGGTTTACCATTCAACATTTCTCTGATTTCTTTTAATCCATCAGCTACTGGTTTAGCAGCTTTGCGAATGGTATCTGCCGCTTTACGATCCATATTCGCATAACCGGCTTCTACTTTTTTCATGATCTCCTCTACTTCTGTTAAGCGATCATTCAAAGCAGTTAATTTCATAGTTGATTTTTCCATTCTAGCATTGGCTTCACGAATGGCTTTTCTTACAGCTAAAGGAGTTGGTGCATTTGGATCATCATTCACTACTACCATGGTACTGTCTTTTAGGTCTCTACCCAAACTCATGACCACTTTATAGGTTCCTGGATCAACTGGTAAGCCGCCTGGCTCATTACCACCACCGCCGGCTCCACCAAAACGGCCACCGCCGCCACCACCTCTTCCGCCACCTCCGCCAGCTTGGCGAATACCGCGTCCTTCCATTCCCCAATAATATTTATTGAAGCCAGAATCTGCACGGGTTCTAAGATTTCTAACATTCACTCCATTGGCATCGTAAATGGCAATTTGCAAAGTGTCTGAAATTCTATTCTTGCCAGTATCTGCTGCAGTTTTGTTTACAAAGAAAGTTAAAGGCGCACCTGTTCTTTTATTCTCACCTTCATAAGTTCCATAAGTACTGTACTCAATACCAGATGCATTTTTCATTTTGGCTTGGTACGCTTGAGGCGCTTCAAATGCAACTAATTTTTTTGCAAAAACTTGTCCTTTGTTTGCCGCTAATTTTCTCAATGGACGAATATCATCGAGTATCCATAAAGCACGACCAAATGTTGCAATAACTAAATCGGCTTCTCTTTCTTGAATAGCCATGTCATAAGTAGACACAGAAGGATAACCATTTTTAAACTGTTGGAAATTCACCCCATTGTCTAAGCTGATAAACAAACCTTGCTCTGTTCCTACAAAAATTAAATTGGGTTCAACAGGATCTTGAATCACACATAATGCATAACCCACTACTTTTTTCTCGTCCACCATTCTTGTCCAAGTTTTTCCATAATCTGAAGTTCTATAAACAAATGGGCGCATTTCACCTCTTCTATAATCGTTCACTACTACAAAAGCTTCTCCACCATTGTGTTTAGAGGCTTTGATTTGTGGAACCCAAGCGCCCAAAGGCATTCCTGGTAATTTGCCCCTGAAATTGGTCCAAGTTTTTCCGCCATCTCTGGTTAACTGCACATTGCCATCATCGGTACCAACCCAAATAACACCTTGCTCTTTAGGGGAAGGTTCAATAGTTAAAATTGTACAATGGTTTTCTGCACCAGTAATGTCTACAGATATTCCGCCGTTATTGCTTTGATCAATTTTTGCTGAATCATTGGTGGTAAGGTCTCCTGAAATTTGTTCCCAAGCTGCACCCTTATTCGTGCTCTTATTTACAAACTGACTTCCATAATAAATAGTGGCTTTATCAAATGGATCTTGCGCAATCGCTGCATTCCAGTTGAAACGTTGTTTTACATTTTTGCTTGGTCTTGGAGGACGTATGCTCCATTGTTCACCAGTTGCAATATTATAACGAGATACACTTCCACCTTGGCTCATGGTGTATACCCAATTTGGGTCTTCAGCATCAGGCATTACATCAAATCCATCTCCACCACTTACGCCTTGCCAAAATGCATTTCTAATTCCAGATCTTCTCCATACATAAGCCGGCCCATGCCAGCTACCATTGTCTTGCAAACCACCCATTACATTATATGGAATTTGGTTGTCTACATTCACATGATAGTATTGTCCTAAAGGTAATTTTTCATCAAACTGCCAAGTCTTACCACGATCACGTGTAATACCAATACCACCATCGTTTCCATCAATAATAAAATTGGCATCATAAGGATGAATCCACCAAGCATGGTGATCAGGATGTATGCCACTATATGGAATCACCGGCTTCCATGTTTTTCCAGCATCATCACTTACATTGATTACTTGATTGATATTGTAAATTCTATTTTCATTTTTAGTATCTACTGCGATGTCCTGAAAATAAAATGCACGGTTGGTTACCACTGCTGGATCACTGTTTACTAACTCCCATTTAAATCCTCCATCATCTGATTTGTACAAACCATTTTTAGTGGCTTCAACCAACGCATATACGCGGTTCGGATCGGTACGAGCAATGCTGATTCCGATACGGCCATAATCCCCCTCGGGCAAACCATGCTCTTTACCCAATTTGGTAAATGATTTACCACCATCCATGGTTACATAAAAACCACTTCCGGCACCACCACCTTTTAAACTCCATGGGGTTCTTTTGTGCTCGTACATATTCACGAACAACTTATTTGGATTAGCGGGATCCATCACCATATCGCCCACTCCACTATTTTGGTTGGTATATAAAATTTGTTTCCAAGTATCTCCACCATCAGTGGTTTTGTATACGCCTCTTTCAGGATGATCCGCAAATGGATTACCCATTGCGCCTACATATACCACATCAGGATTAGTTGGATCAATAATAATGCGGTGAATATTGCGCGTCTTTTCTAAACCCATGCGCTTCCAAGTTTTTCCACCGTCTAAACTTTTATAAATGCCTTCGCCTAAACTGATTGAGTTACGAGGATTACCTTCTCCTGTTCCTGCCCAAACCACGCTGGGATTGGATTGTACCAAAGCAATGGCGCCAATATTTTGTATGGGTTGATCATCAAAAATGGGTGTCCAAGAAGCTCCCCCATTTTCAGTTTTCCAAACACCACCACTAGCGGTTCCTAAAAAAATGATATTGGGATTGGTCCAAACCGCATCAATTGCAGTAACACGACCACTCATTCCAGCAGGCCCAATATTTCGGGGCTTCATGCTTTTAAAATGCTTGGATAAATCTACCTGTTGCGCATACACACTGCATACAGCAGTAATAGCTACAAAGGCCAAGAGTAATTTTCTCATATTCAAGTTTAGTTTTAAGAACGGGTAATTTCTGAAATAAAGCCCCAATTGCCAAAAACTAAGGATGAGTGGCTTATATTTATCGGTAGAAACAACACCATTGAAAAACAATTTATTAGCACCCCAGAGCAGCTTTAAAATAGGCTTATATGCCGCAATTGTAGCGTTTCTTACCTATACCATGATTTTTGGTTTTCGCAAATCCTTTACAGTATGCACTTTCGACGGAATGGCTTATTGGGGTTTGGGGTATAAAACCTTATTGGTATTGAGCCAGATGATGGGCTATTTAATGGCGAAGTTTTATGGTATCAAATTTATTTCTGAATTAAAAAGACTGGGGCGAGATAAAATTGTTTTGGTCTTGGTAGGCATTGCCTGGTTGGCTTGGCTATTATTTGCGCTTGTGCCTGCACCTTATAATATTGTATTTCTTTTCATTAATGGTTTTCCGTTGGGAATGTTATGGGGCGTTATTTTCTCTTATATAGAGGGAAGGAAAACCACTGATTTTATTGGTGCAGCACTAGCAGTGAGCTTTATTTTTTCGTCGGGATTTGTAAAGTCGGTAGGTGGTTGGCTCATTATGCAATTTAATATGAGCGAATTCTGGGTGCCTTTCGCAACAGGATTGGTATTTGCATTACCCTTGTTGTTATTTATTTATCTGATGGAGCAGATTCCGCCGCCAACGCAGGAAGACATTGATTTGCGCATGAACCGTACAGCCATGAATGCCGATGATAGAAAAAAATTCATCCAACATTTTTTGCCAGGTATTATTGCTGCTGTTTTGATTTATGCATTCGCAACCATCTTCAGAGATATCAGAGATAATTTTAGTGCAGACATGTGGAAGGAAATGGGCTACTTAAATCAACCAGCCATTTTTTCTAAAACGGAGACGCCTATTACCCTAATTATTTTGGTATTGATAGGCAGTATGGTACTGATCAAAAATAGTTTCAAAGCATTTATGCTGGCACATGTATTTATTGGATTAGGCTTTGTGGTAGCGGGTTTGAGCACTTGGTTATTTAGTAAGGGATTGATTGCGCCTATCTGGTGGATGACCTTAGTAGGACTGGGTTTATATATGGTATACATTCCTTTTAACTCTGTTTTTTTTGAACGAATGATTGCTGCATTCCGATTCACTGGCAATGCAGGATTTTTAATTTATGTAGCAGACTCTGTTGGTTATTTGGGAAGCGTAAGTGTTTTGTTGAGCAAAGAAATTTTTAAAGTACAATTGAATTGGGTGCATTTTTTCTCGAATAGTGTGATGCTACTATCTATTGCTGGTGTAATAATAACCAGTTACTCCATGTATTATTTTTATCAAAAGCAAAAAGCAGTTCATGATTAGTTATAACCCGAAAGATTGGTTGCGTTTTATTTTTCAGTTTCATAAAACAGATACGGTAAGACAGTTATTACCATTGATTTTGGGCATGGGTGTTTTTTCTTGGGCTATTGTTTACATCGAAATAAATTATTTACGTTTATCGAGTACCAGCTATGCAAAGAATATCACGGTAATGCATAGTTTATTGGGTTTTGCCATTTCCATGTTATTGGTATTTAGAACCAATACAGCTTACGATCGTTGGTGGGAAGGCAGAAAGCTTTGGGGGGCATTGGTTAATAACAGCCGCAATCTTGCATTAAAAATAAATAGCCTCCTTCCTCACGATGATGAAAAAAATAGGAGCTTTTTCAAAAAAATAATTCCACTATTTGCTGTTGAATTAAAGAATCATTTATTGAACGAAAAAACAAGACTGGCTTTGGATGCTCAACCGCATCCAGAAATTACTGGATTCGATACCAGCAAACATATACCCAATCAAGTGATAGCTGTTTTATTAAATAAAGTGCATTTATTAAAAAGAGATAAAGTAATCAGTGAATATGAACTACTTTTTATCAATAATGAACTCCAATCATTCATGGATATTTGCGGGGCTTGTGAAAGAATAAAGAATACACCTATCCCCTATTCATACAGCGCATTCATCAAGAAATTTATCTTCTTATATATTGTAACATTGCCCCTTGGATTTGCTTTAACCTTAGGATATTTTACTATTCCAGCAACCTTATTTATTTCCTATGTATTGGCTAGCTTAGAATTAATTGCGGAAGAAATTGAAGATCCATTTGGTAACGACGATAATGATTTACCAATGGAGAAAATTGCTTCAAATATTAATAAGAATGTGCAGGATATTTTAGCATAGCATTAATTAGCTAATAGCAAAAAAATAGGGCCGGATAAATCCGGCCCCTTCATTCTCAGTCTCACTATCCTTTCTTCTCGTTGTATTTTTTTTCTGCTTCAGCAGCTTTTTCAAAATCAAGAACCACTCCATTGATGCAAAAGCGCAAACCTGTTGGAGGTGGGCCATCTTCAAAAACATGACCCAAGTGTGATTTACAACGACCACATTGAACTTCAGTTCGCTGCATGCCGTGTGTATTATCTGGTAAATAAATAATGGCGCCTTTATTGAGCGGCTCATAAAAACTGGGCCATCCACATCCACTATCAAACTTGGTATCACTTTTAAAAAGTCCGTTTCCGCAAACTGCGCAGAAATACGTTCCTACTTCTTTAAAGCTTTCGAATTTACTGGTCCAAGGACGCTCTGTTCCTTTTTCTCTAGCGATATAATATACTTCAGGAGAGAGTATTTTTTTCCATTCACTGTCTTTTACAGTCAATTTTCCTTTTTCTCCTTTTGCAAAATAGGGGTTGTCTTTTTTGCTCATACTATCATTAACAAGTTTTTTGCTTGAATTGTTCTGTGCCTGGCATCCGGTAAGGCTGAATACCGATAAAAGCAATATAGCTGTCCATTTCATATTTGGGAAAGTTTAATAATTTGAATGTACGTTGATAAGACAGATAAGGTTTGTACTTGTTTAGCTTAAAGGTCAAATTTTTAGCCAAAACCCTTGTTTTTGACGGATTAGGGGCATTTGTTAAAGGATTTTTAACAAGCCCTTTGTATATTTGTGTTTCAAGCAAGCATCGAACCTACATGTTTAATATTATTTTATTCGGTCCTCCCGGTAGTGGGAAAGGAACGCAAAGTGAGAAATTAATTGAAAAATATGGCTTAAAGCATTTGTCTACTGGAGACTTACTCCGTAGTGAAATTGCACGTCAAACTCCACTTGGGTTAGAAGCAAAGAACTTGATGGATAAGGGCCAATTGGTTCCAGACGAGGTTGTGATTGGAATGATTTCTTCTGCTTTAGAAGCCAATCCTGATGCAAAAGGCTTTTTATTTGACGGATTCCCTAGAACAACTGCTCAAAGTGAGGCTTTAGATAAATTATTAAAGCTAAAACAAACGGAGATTGGCGTTTTATTGGCCATGGAAGTTTCTGAAGAAGAATTGGTTAAGCGCCTTTTAAACAGGGGATTAACCAGTGGAAGAAGCGATGATACCAACGAAACGGTTATCAGAGCCCGTATTGTTGAATACAAAGACAAAACAACTGTAGTGGCCAATTATTATAGTCAGTTCGATAAAGTAGTGAATATCAAGGGGGAAGGTACGGTTGAAGAAATTTTTTCTGCTCTTTGCAGCGAAATTGATAAAAGGATGTCTTAACTATTAGAACTGTTAAAGTTTTTTGACCAATAACCAACTGCTATACCCTTCCCGATTTAATCGGGAAGGGTTTTTTTATGCCTTTTTAGTAAAGCTATCAATCGTTAGCTTTGTACCGAAACGAACTAAACCATATGTATACTGTAGAAAACTATTTGATGGGCCAATGGGTAAAAGGGGAAGGAGAGGGCCAATTATTGTATAATGCCGTAACCGGTCAGCCCATCGCCAATGCCACTTCAAAAGGATTGGATTTTGCAGCTGCTTTGCACTATGCCCGCAGCAAAGGAAATCCGGCCTTGAGAAAAATGAGTTTTCACGAAAGAGGGCTAATGTTAAGGGCACTAGCCATTTATTTAAGGGAGCATTTAGAAGAGCTTTATGCAATCAGCTACCAAACAGGTGCTACTAAAGCAGATAGCTGGGTAGATATTGAAGGAGGAATAGGCAATTTATTCTCCTATGCTTCGCTAAGAAGAAAATTACCAGACACGCCTTATTGTTTAGATGGAGAACACCATCCTTTGGGCAAAGCCAATACATTTATGGGGCACCACTTACTGATTCCTAAAGAGGGGGTGGCCATACATATTAATGCATTCAACTTCCCCGTTTGGGGCATGCTTGAAAAAATAGCGGTGAATTTATTGGCAGGTGTACCTGCCATCGTAAAACCCGCAACAGTCACTTCTTATTTAACGGAGGCAGTTGTCAAAAAAATTATCGCATCCGGAATTTTACCAGAGGGCGCTTTGCAATTGATTTGTGGTAGTGCTGGTGATTTATTAGATCATGTACAGTCTCAAGATGTGGTAACTTTTACAGGTTCTGCAACCACTGGTTTGTTACTCAAATCGAACCAAAAAATATTAGCAGAAAATGTGCCTTTTACCATGGAGGCAGATTCATTGAACTGTATAGTATTAGGAGAAGACGTAACACCTGAAATGCCAGAGTGGGATATTTTCATTAAAGAAGTGAGAAGAGAAATCACCACCAAATCTGGTCAACGCTGTACGGCAGTAAGAAGAATATTTGTTCCTGAAAATAAAATAGAAGCAGTTCAAAAAGCATTGAGTGCTGCACTTGCGCAAAATGTAATTGGGAATCCAATGAATCCTAAAGTTAGAATGGGTTCTTTGGCAGGAGAATCACAGCGAACTGAAGTGAAAGCACAGGTAAAAAAATTATTAGAAACTTCTAGTATTTTGTACGGTTCTTTAGATTCAGTAGAAGTATTAGATGCAGATCCTATTAAAGGTGCATTCGTAAGCCCACTATTATTATTGAATGAAAACCCATTCGGCAATACAAGCGTACACGAAGTGGAAGCATTTGGACCAGTAGCTACTTTGATGCCTTATAAACATACAGAAGAAGCCATTTCATTGGCTAAATTAGGAAAAGGCTCCTTGGTGAGTAGCATTGTTACAGCTGACGCAAAAATTGCAACAGATTATGTAATAGGAGCAGGCAATTATCATGGAAGAATTTTGGTGTTGAATGAACAATGTGCCAAAGAAAGTACAGGGCATGGTTCACCATTGCCTTTATTAGTACATGGTGGTCCGGGTAGAGCAGGAGGTGGAGAAGAAATGGGTGGATTAAGGGGCGTAAAACATTATATGCAGCGAGTAGCTGTGCAGGGTTCACCCGATATGATTACCGCAATCAGCAAGGTTTATCAGCCAGGTGCAACAGGAAATACCCATACTGTCCATCCTTTCAAAAAATATTTTGAAGACTTAGTTATTGGTGATCAATTAATCACGGAGAAAAGATTGATCACTGCTGAAGATATCAATGCATTTGCAGATTTAAGTGGCGATCATTTTTACGCACATATAGAAAATACCGACTTTAACGGTACCATGTTTGAAAAGCAAGTTGCACACGGATATTTACTCATGAGTATGGCTGCTGGATTATTTGTAGACAGCTATGAAAAAAATCCTGTATTATTAAATTACGGTATTGATGAATTGCGCTTTACTAAACCAGTGTATCCTGGAAGTGAAATGCATATTCGATTTACTTGTAAAGAAAAAATTAGACAAGAGAAAAAAGAACCAACCGATATAGACAAGGGAATTGTAAAATGGTTGGTAGAAATGATTGATGAAACGAATGAATTAACAGGAATAGCCACTATCTTAACCATGGTAGCCAAGAAACCGATTGAATAAAACCATTTGTATGATTGAACATATTAAAGAAGGATTTGTAAAAGTTGAACGCGAGCATGGTATTGCAACCATCGAATTTTTTCATCCCCAGAGTAATTCATTGCCTGGGAAAATATTAGAAACCCTAGCGAAAGAAATATACAGTGAAGGATTAAACCCCGACACCAAAGTAATTGTGTTGCGTTCAGCAGGTGAAAAAGTATTTTGCTCAGGTGCATCATTTGATGAACTCTCTATGATTTCTTCTGAAGAAGCAGGTCTAAAATTTTTCAGCGGATTCGCCCATGTAATTAATGCTATGCGCACTTGCGGTAAAATCATCATCGCAAGAATACAAGGTAAATGCATTGGGGGTGGAGTAGGGCTGGCTGCTGCAGCAGATTACGCCATAGCATGCGAAGGCGCCGATGTTAAATTAAGCGAGCTTGCAGTTGGTATAGGACCATTTGTGGTTGGGCCTGCTGTAGAAAGAAAAATTGGCTTATCTGCATTCTCACAATTAACCATTGATGCGGTAACATTTAGACCAGCAGACTGGGCCAGAAGAAAAGGCTTATTTGCAGAATTGCATCCAGACGTAGCTGGTATGGACGAATCTATCATTAGACTGTCAACCACTTTATCTCATTCTAATCCAGATGCATTGCGTGAATTAAAAACCATTTTTTGGAAAGGCACTGAACATTGGGATGAACTCTTGAAAGAAAGGGCTGCCATTAGTGGTAGACTAATTCTTAGCGAACACAGTAAGGCATTCATCCAAAGATTTAAACAAAAATTGTCTTAATCAATTAACGCAAATTTCCTGCAGCCCAACTAATTCCATAGCTGGCTTTAAGGTACTTAGCTCTTAATTGAATCAACTTCTCGGCTGTTTCAATGACTTTATTTTCGCGTGTATTGAGTAAGAAAAGAGAGCTCTCTCCATTTTGAAACCGCAGTGTTTCTGCTTTTAACAAAGCAGTGTAGCCATTATATGCTTGTTGCGCAGCAGCAATTTGTTCTTTTAATAAAACCGACTCTGCATAATAAGCACGAATTTTATTGGCCGTACTCCATTGCTTGGCATTTAACTCATAAGTGGTTTCTGCAATTTTTAATTTGGCCTGCCTATATGCACCCTGCCCCTCTCTTAGAAAGATGGGTATTTTAAATTGTACACCCCACAAATAATTGTTTTGCAATAATGCACCCCCAAAATCTTTAAATACATTGTATCCTTGATTCAATAAATTGGCTTTAAAATTAAGTGTGGGTAACATCGATTGGTATTTCAATTTTCGTTCAACTTCCAATGCTTCCAATTCAAAATTTAAACTTCGCAAAGAAGGGTTGTCCATATTAGCCCTGTTGATGAGCTCATCAGGATTGTCAACAGCCATATACATTTGAAACTGAACAGTATCAGGTACCAAATTGGCATTCAATAAATACGCTGTATCACGATCGTTCCAAAGAAAGTTGGCCAATTCAAGTTGTGCAGTGGTCAATCTAACTTTTGCATCTGCTTGTAACATTTGAAATTGTTGCACCTGAGTTAGGGCTTCAATGGTATCAATCAAGGCTCTGTCGCCATTATTATATGCCAATTTTACCAAGCGAAATCGATCTAAACTTACTTGCAAAAACTGGCGATAAATACTGAACAATTGATATGACCCAGCCCATTGCCAATAAGCATTGTAGGCTTCAAACAATAAGTCATTCTGCATTTTGAGTCGATCTTGTTGACTCTGTTGAGAAAATAAAGCGGCTTGTTGCAAATTGGCCCTACGCTGATCAATAAGTAGGCCTTTGATCAATGGCATTTCCAATCCCAAATAACTGCTCTGTCCTCTGGTTATTGAGTTGTTCAAAAACAAACCACCATTGTCTTCAATTCCTGCTTTTACATCTAATCCACCCAGCCTGGTAGGCACTTTAAATTCAGGGTTTGTATGGAAATAATAATTTTTACCATCAAAGGTTTTTCTGGCTGCATCCACTTCAATGACCGGATCAAATCCACCTCTTGCACTTAATAAAGCCGCATTTGCTTTTTCAACTTTAATATTGGCTTGCTTTGCAATCGGATGAAATGATCGCACTTGTTCAATAAATGCTTCAGGTGTTAACACCTGCGCATTGAGTTGAACCACCCAAGTACAGCCAATTAAAAACAATAATTTCTTCATGGCTACTTAACCTTTTTTTCTTTTAGTTCATCCCCTGTAGTTGGCTTATAATATTCTGGCGGGAAACCGTTAATGTTTCGCCACAATTCGTATCCAATAGGTACATCTTTCAACAATGCAATGCCATTGGCACCACCACCCATTCTTAATTGACGAGGCCAAGGTTTTTCGGAGGGATCTTCAACCACTAATAATCTAAACTTCCCATTACTACTCACAGAAGTTTCTACTGCAGCCACGACACCTCCAAAAGTACCATATGAAGCAGCTGGCCATCCAGAGAACACAATGGCTGGAAACCCGTCGAATATGAAACGAATTTTTTGACCAATTGCCAATAGCGGAAGGTCCATGGGTTCTGCAAATAATTCAACCGCATATTTTATTTTATCAGGAACGATTTCTACAATCATGTCCCCTTCTTTAACCATTTCACCAATACCTGCTTTTCTTGCTTTTGTAATTTGCCCATCTTGAGGAGCAGTTATATAATAAAGCTTATTTCGTATATCATAATTGCTATATGCATTTTGCAATTTGGCTACATCGGCTTCACCAGTTGCCATATTCGACAAAGAACCAAATTGCTCCCCTTGTGCTTTGGCAATTTTATCGGTGTACTCTTGAATGGTGCCATTTTTTTCAATACGAATGGCTGTTAATTCTTGCTTAGCTTGTAAAAATTTATTTTCTGCACTGATTTTTTTAGCCATTGCATTTTGAAAAGTCACTTTTCTTCTTTCAAAATCAACCAATGAAATCACACCACTATCTAACATGTTTTTAGCCGCGTCTATTTGACGTTTTGCAACTGCTAACTCATTCACAACCGCACCTAAGTCAATGCTATCACTGATAGTCTTTAGCGTTTGTTGACGAAGCTTTACATCTAACTGATCTAATTTCAAATCCCTTGCTTCTTCTAAAGCATTAATTTGAGAAACTGCAGTAGCTGCTTTATTGCCATATCCTTCTACCGCAATTTGTTTTGCGTCAATTTGTTTTTTGGTTCTACTCAACAATTGAGGATCAAAATAATCGGTTTTCACCTCGCCAATTTGCATGATGGTATCACCTTTTCTAACAAAGTCACCTTCTTTCACATACCATTTGACCACGCTACCAGCCAATACAGTATTCAATTCCTGAGGTCGGTCTTCTTGTCTTAAAGCAGTCACCGAACCCTTGGCCCTGATGTTCTGCGTCCAAGGCAAAAACAGAATCACGATTAAAGTAATCAAGGATGCCCATAACCATTTGTTGACACTGCTTTTATGAGAGATCCGATAAATACCTTGGTAAGATTGTAGTGAACTACCATTGACTTCCTCTTCAATTACCGTGCTGATGAATTTATTGTTGGCCATAATTTTCGTTTAAAAGTGAAGCAATAGTTGACCAATCGCCAGTTGCTTTTACACTACCGTCTTGTAAATAAACCACTTTGTTACAACGGGATGCAATTTCAACGTCATTGGTTGCAATGATGACTGTTGCGTTTTCTTCAGAAAATATATAGTCTTGAATATTGTGCTTATATGTTTTTTCTAAGAAATTAAGCGGCTCTTCTAATAACAACAAACGTTTTTTACCGAGTAGTGCCCTTAATAATAAAATGTCTTGTCTGATTTTACTATTGAGTCTTTTACCGGTGGGATCTAAGACCGTATCATAACCTTTTGGCAGCCCTTGAATGAAACTAGTCAATCCGCAGCGCTGCACTAAATCGGTTACTTCCTCGTATTGGATGGTTTCACAGCCCATGGTAATATTATCCCAAATAGTCCCATTGAAAATATCTTGCTGACTTAATAAAATGCCCGTTTGAGCTCTTACCGAATTGAGGTTATAATTCCCTATGGGGATACCTTCTAAAAGAATAGATCCAGTAAAATTGTTGAATGCACCTGTCAATAAACGCAAAATGGTGGATTTTCCAGAACCAGATTCGCCCATGATACAGACTTTATCACCAGCATCTATATTAAAGTGCACGCCCTGCAATGCTTTTGAATTATTTCCGTATATAAAGCCAACATTTTCAAACAATATTGAAACCCCTTTAGGCGCATCTGCCAATTCTACAGTGCCTTGTACCTCAATTTCGCTCTCGGTGATTTTACTTAATTTTTCTACAGAAGTCAGTAAATCATACACCTTATCCATATTCAAAATCAACTTTTCAACAGAAGCAATAATGCTCAAAATCACAATATCTGCAGCAATGAATTGTCCAATATTAATTTGTTGATCAACTAATAAAACGGCTCCTACAATTAACATGGCAGCTGTGATCAATACTTTAAAAACAATCAAGCTCCAATACTGGGTTAATAGCACTTTAAAATAACTGGTTCTTGCATTTAAATATTGGGTAACAATGCCGTCTGTTTTTTTAATATTTAATTGTGTGCCCCTAGAATATTTAAAGGATTTAATCACTCTGGCCATTTCTTCCAACCATGCAGCAGTGGCAAACTTTTGATTACTTGCTTCAATACTTGCCTGAAAACCTGCTGGTAAGGTATAACGCATAATCAAATAAACAATAAAGGTCAAGACGGCCCCAAACCCAATAAATACAGGGTGGTACAGAGATAATAGGATCAATCCAAAGAAAATTTGAATAATGGCAGCTGGCACATCTAGCAATAATTTCTCTACTGCTTTTTGAAGAGAGACGGTATCAAAAAATCGATTCACTAATTCTGGTAAATAGTAAGCATCTAATTTTTCTATATTCAATTTGGGTAAGCGATCAGCAAACTCTAATGAATATCGCACAAAAAGTTTTTGTTGAATTTTTTCAGTCACCTGAAGCTGCCTTACTTGCAACAACCCATATATTAAAACCGCTGCTACCACCAATACAATTAAAATAACAATAGAAGTAGATAAAGACCCAGCCATTACAAAACCAATAATGGTTTGAATACCCAACGGCATGGCCAAACTAAGTATACCAGCTAAAATAGCAAATGCATAAATGGAGGAAACGTCTTTTTTATCTAATTTGAGTAGTTCTAAAATTTTTCTAGCAGCACCCATGGGTGAAACAGCATTCTTATTTTTTTCCATTGCGGGCAAATATTACAAGTATTATACCTAAACCACTTTAAGTATGAATAAGCTTTTGTGAAATCACTTATATTGAATATTCCTATAAGGAATAATTTACGCCTAAAATGGTTTATAAGTCGTCAAATTCATAGATTTCATCTATATGAGTGCCTGAAGGCATTTCATATATGGGTTTTACAAGCCCATCGTGCAAATCGTAAACCCAACCATGCAAATCTGGCCCTTTTCTTTCTTTCCATGCTTTTTGAATGATAGACGTTTTGGCCAGATTCAACACTTGTTCCTGAACATTTAATTCAATCATTCTGTTCAATTGTGCATCTTCTTGAGGAATATTATCAATTTCCTCCCGATGAAAACGGTGCACATCTTTAATATTCCGGATCCATTTATTGATGATGCCAAAATTATGATTGGTCATGGCCGCCTTAACACCCCCACAACCATAATGGCCACAAACAATGATATGTTTCACTTTTAATACCTCAACTGCATATTGCAATACACTCAATAAGTTTAGATCGGTATGCACAACCATATTGGCAATATTGCGGTGCACAAAGATTTCACCTGGCTGTGTGCCAGTTATTTCATTTGCTGGAACCCTACTATCGCTACATCCAATCCACAAAAAGTCAGGAGTTTGAACATCCACCAATCGATTAAAATAATTGGGGTCATCAGACAATTTTTCTTTTGCCCATGCTTTATTTTCAAGTAATAACCGTTCGTATGAATTCATAAATAAAGTTTATGGCTGTTTAAATAATAAGTGCATGGGTTGATAGTTCCCTTTTTTAACGAAGACCGTTATGCCGCGTGATGGAGCATGGTCAATAAAATCATTGATCTCTTCAATAATGTCTTTATCAATAAAATCAGCACGAGTTGCATCTACTATTACATGACAATCATTCGGGAACGACTCTAAATGTTTTTTAATAATTGGCTTATTCAAAAAAGACACGTCTTTGCGTAATCTAATCAAATAATTGTTTTGATCGTTCACTACTAAAATGGCAGATCTAAAATTACTTCTCACCAAATAAAATAAGCTAACCAGCATTCCAATAACAATTCCAATTAACATATCGGTTAAAAATATCGCAATAATAGTGGCAATAAAGGGTACAAACTGATCCCATCCTTTAGCATAAAAGTTTTTAATCTCTTGTATACTCACCAATTTAAAACCAGTATAAAGCAATACTGCAGCCAACGATGACAATGGAATCTTACTTAATAAACCTGGAATAAACAGTACACAAACCAATAATAATATTCCATTAAAAATGGTGGACATTTTTGATTTGGCCCCTGCATTCACATTCACTGAACTTCGAATAATCACCGAAGCAATGGGTAAGCCGCCAAAAAGCCCAGAAACAATATTACCAACGCCCTGCGCTTTTAATTCTCGATTAGTGGGGGTTATTCTTTTTAATGGATCTATTTTATCAATTGCTTCCACTGCTAATAAAGTTTCTAAACTTGCAATGATGGCTACAGAAATGGCTGTTGCCCAAAGTGTAGGACTAAACAAATGATTAAAATCGGGATAACTAAAAAAAGATACAAATTGAGACAGGTCTTTGGCCACGGGTAAGTTAACTAAATGCGATGCCTCTAAAGTATAAACAGAACTAGTATACATTAATCCATAATTAATGCCAATGGAAACCAACACAGCAACCAAGGGACCAGGAATGCCAGACAACCAAGATTGAGCTTTCACCCATTTAGTTTGCCATAATAAGAGTATAAACAAACTAATGGCACCAATGATTAAAGCAGTCCCGTTAAACAATTGTAAAGCTTGTGGGATTTCGCTAAAAGTATTTTGTTGATCTTTTTGAAAAAACTGCTCATCCCCTTCAAAATCTACATCATATCCTAAAAAATGGGGCACCTGTTTTAAAATCAAGATTAAACCTATGGCGGTCAACATACCCTTAATCACCGAATTGGGAACAAAATGGGCAATTACCCCAGCTTTAATATACCCTAATCCAACTTGAATCATACCAGCCAATACAACAGCTGCCAAGAATAATTCAAATGATCCCAAATTGGTAATTCCCATGGCTACAACTGCGGTTAAAGCAGCAGCAGGACCGCTTACACTTAATTGTGATCCACTCAAAAAACCTACTACAATACCTCCAACTATACCTGCTATAATGCCTGAAAACAGCGGCGCCCCAGAACCTAGCGCAATGCCTAAGCAAAGGGGCAACCCAATGAGCAAAACAACAATAGAAACAGAAATATCTGATGCTGTATGCTGTAAAAATTTTTTCATTTTAAATATTTAATCCGCCACAGGCACTAATGACTTGTCCTGTAATATACGAACTCATATCGCTGGCTAAAAATAAAGTCGTGTTGGCTATTTCCTCTGCCTTCCCAAATCTACCCAATGGAATTTTTTGAAGAAACTGAGCAGCGCCCTCCCCGTCTTTCAAATAATGCGTCATATCGGTTTCTACAAATCCAGGTGCAATTGCATTGCAACGAATATTTCTTGAACCCAATTCTGCAGCAATAGACTTTGTAAAACCAATGATGCCGGCTTTACTTGCCGCATAGCTACTTTGACCCGCATTTCCCCTGATACCAATTATTGAACTCATATTGATAATACTACCCTGTTTGGCTTTCATCATTGGGCGTATCACCTGCTTGGTCATATTATATATGCTCTTTAAATTGATATCGATTACTTCGTCCCATTGCTCTTCGGTCATTCTAAGCAATAAATTGTCTTTTGAAATACCTGCATTGTTTACACAAATATCAATCGCACCAAATTCCTTCACTGTATCATTTACCAATGATTCACAATCGGAAAATACACCCGCATTGCTCTTGACTGCTTTAACTTTTACGCCTAATGCTTCAATTTGTGTTGCCAAAGCTGCAGCTTTTTCAGCACTACTGTCGCTCACATAAGTAAATACAATATGACTACCCTGTTCAGCTAATTTTAAAGCAATGGCTGCACCTATTCCACGAGCTGCACCCGTAACAATGGAAACTTTACCTTCTAATAATTTCATTTGATTCAATTAATATGTTCTACAAATAAAAACTTTTTATTTCATCTATATATACCCGTTCATTACTTAACCTTGGCACTTTGTGTTGTCCACCCAGTTTTCCCTTGTGTTTTAACCATTTATTAAATATTCCAGGATTTAATGCACGTACAACAGGCATTGCCAGTGCCATGTCTTTGTGGCGTTTGGCTTCATAATCACTATTTAAGCTTTTGAGCGCCTTGTCTAACTCATGAGTAAATGAATCAATAGAATCAGGCATTTGCTCAAATTCAATTAACCACTCGTGGGCTCCTTGATGCTGTTCGCTAAAATAAATGGGTGCTGCAGTATAGTCGGCTACAATCAACCCCGTATTAGCGCTAGCAATGGCAATTGCTCTATCCGCATTGTCTGCAATTAATTCTTCCCCAAATGCATTAATATATTGCTTTAATCTACCAGACACTTTCAGTTTAAAGGGATATTTAGATATAAACTGCACCGTGTCTCCTACCAAATAACGCCATAAGCCACCATTGGTACTAATTACTAGGGCATAGTTTTCACCCACTACAATATCTGTTAAACCAATTGTTTTTGGATTCGGTTTGCCATATTCACTCACAGGCATAAACTCATAGAATATCCCATTTTCTGTAAATAAAAGCATGCCTTCCTCTTCTGGTGAAACTTGTGCAGCAAAAAATCCTTCACTGGCATTATACATTTCTAAATAACTGCAACCGGCTCCAATTAATTGTTGAAACTGTGCTCGGTAAGGCGTGAATGAAACACCTCCATGAATGTATAATTCTAAATTAGGCCATACTTCTTTTAAAGTTTGTTTTCCGGTGATGGCCAATATTCTTTTGATTAAAATTAATGTCCAAGTTGGCACACCTGAAATAGAAGTAACATCTTCTTGAATGGTATGATGGGCCATTTTCTCAATCTTCTCTTCCCATTCATCCATTAACGCAATGGACAATTCTGGGGTTCTAATCCAGTTGGCCCAAATTGGGGTATTCTGCAATAAGACCGCGCTCAAATCGCCGTATTGCATCTCTTCATTTAATTGACTTATTTGATGACTTCCCCCAATCACCAAACCCTTACCAGTTAACAGATCACTTTCGCTTCTGTTATTATAATACATGGTAAGCACATCTTTTGCGCTTTGAAAATGACAATCTTCTAAACTCTCTTGTGTTATTGGAATGAACTTACTTTTATCATTGGTTGTGCCGCTGCTTTTGGCAAACCAATTAACAGGTGTATTCCAAAGCACATTCTCTTCACCAGCCATAATACGATCGATATATGGTTTTAAATCGTCGTATTCATGAATAGGAACTGCTTCTTTAAATTTTCGAATATTGAATAATTGATTAAAGCCGTACTTTCTTCCAAACTCTGTGTATTGACCATGGGTAATTAGGTCTTGGAGTACTTCTCTTTGAGATGCAATTGGATCATTTGCCCATTGAGCAATACGCCAATGCCTAATGCGGGCTAAACGTGATATTGCAGGGCTTAATAATTTCATAGATTTTCGCTATTCTCTTTAGCCATATCGATAATCCAATCCTTGCGTTTCAATTCAAAATTAGTTCCAAGATAAAGTCTACGGACTTGTTCATCTTCCGCCAATTCCTCAGCTGTGCCGTGTTTAAAAATTTTTCCTTCAATTAAAAGATAAGCCCTGTCACAAATGGAAAGGGTTTCATTCACATTATGATCAGTAATTAAAATCCCGATATTTTTGTATTTCAACTTTGCAACAACTGTTTGAATATCTTCTACAGCTATAGGATCAACACCGGCAAAGGGTTCATCCAATAAAATGAATTTAGGATCAACAGCCAATGCACGAGCAATCTCTGTTCTTCTTCTTTCGCCACCACTTAAACTGTCCCCATTGTTTTTTCTTACATGGTGCAAGTTAAATTCATCTAACAGAGACTCTAATTTATGGTGTCGTTCGGCTTTGGTTAGCTTGGTCATTTCTAGAACTGCCATTACATTGTCTTCAACGGTCAGCTTTCTAAACACACTAGCTTCCTGTGGCAAATAGCCTATACCCATTTGAGCCCTCTTATACATGGGTAGTTTAGTAATATCTTGATCGTTTAAAAAAACGGTTCCTTCGTCTGGCTTAATCAGCCCAACAACCATATAAAAGCTGGTGGTTTTACCAGCGCCATTGGGTCCTAATAATCCTACTATTTCTCCCTGTTTAACGTTTACAGAAACATTGTTTACAACGGTTCTACCCTTGTAACTTTTGTAGAGGTTATTAGTTTGAATAGTCAAGTTCACAAGTAACGCTTTATACAAATGTAATATGTCGTTTGTATATTGCAGCATGAAAGTTACTGAACATATTCAACAGGCCAAGGATACATTAATTTCATTTGAAGTTTTACCTCCATTAAAAGGAAAGACCATCCAACATGTTTTTGATCACTTGAACCCATTAATGGAGTTTAAGCCTTCTTGGATTAACGTAACTTATCATAGAAGTGAAACTGCTTTTAAGAAAAAAGCCGATGGCACATTCGAAAAAGTAGAAGTGCGCAAGCGCCCTGGTACCGTTGGGATCTGTGCCGCTATTATGAACCATTACCGCATCGACACCGTGCCTCACTTTATTTGTGGCGGTTTTAACAAAAGAGAAAGTGAAGACGCACTAATAGATCTCAACTTTTTAGGAATTGATAATGTATTGGTCTTAAGAGGAGATGCTGCCAAAAACGAAGCCAGTTTTGAACCTGAAGCAGATGGCCATAAATATGCCATTGACCTACAAAAACAAGTGGTGAATTTAAATAGCGGTATTTACTTAGACGAAGACATTCAAAATGGAGGTAAAACCAATTTCTGTATTGGTACAGCTGGATATCCTGAAAAACATTTTGAAGCACCCAATTTAGAAATAGACTTACAACGCTTGAAAGAAAAAGTAGATGCTGGTGCAGACTATATCATGACCCAGATGTTTTTCGATAACCAGAAATTTTTTGACTACGTAAAAGCATGCAGAGATATGGGTATTACTGTTCCAATTATACCAGGACTTAAACCCATCACCAATAAAAAACAATTATCTGTTTTACCTAGAATTTTTCATGTAGATATCCCTACTGATTTGTCTAATGCCATTTCAAAATGCAAAACTGATGCCGACTGCGAACAAGTAGGAACTGAATGGTTAATACAACAAAGCAAAGAGCTCAAAGCCTTTGGTGTACCCGTTTTACACTATTATACATTGGGAAAACCCAAAGTAATTTGGAATGTGGTGAATGCAGTGTATTAAAATTGGTTTAATCCGAATAATTGATATTTGATTAGCGATTAATTGATAGTCGTCGTGATGAAATATTGATAATTTTGGCCGAACTCAATTTAACCCCCAATGTTACATTTACTCAATAGTATCTCTCAAGCTAATAGTGCCTTACTATCAGAAGGAGATATAGATAAGGCAATCAACGATGTTATTGCTATTCTTGGATTTGCCACACAAGTAGATCGTGTATATGTTTTCACCAATAAAAAAATCGGCAACGAACTAAGATTATATTATACACATGAATGGTGTAGGGAGGGGATTGAACCACAATTGGGAAATCCAGAGTTGAGTGATATATCTTATGACTTCTTTCCGTACATGTATGAAACACTATCTCAAGATAAATACATGTATGGATTGGTTGAAGATTCAACCAATCAAATATTTAAAGAGATAATGGAATCTCAGGGCATTTTAACCTATTTGTTTACGCCTATTTTTTGTGACGGAGAATACTGGGGATGGATTGGTTACGATAATTGTACTACCAAAGATAAATGGGAGCAAGAAGTGGTTCAGTCTCTTTATACGGTTGCTAGAAATATTGGACTTAGATTATCAAGAGAAAAAGCAACTATAGAACAAAATAG